>NC_022792.1:600000-900000 GCF_000504085.1 Pseudothermotoga elfii DSM 9442 = NBRC 107921
CAACTTTGCGTATTAATGTGGATAGAGAAACTGGTCAGGTAGTGCTTTCGGGGATGGGCGAGCTTCATCTGGAAATTGTTACAGACAGGTTAAAAAGAGAATTTGGTGTAAATGTTAGAGTTGGAAGACCACAAGTTTCTTACCGTGAGACAATTCGACAGACTGGAACAGCTGAGGGAAAGTATGTAAGGCAAACTGGCGGAAGAGGTCAATATGGGCATGTTATTATGAAATTTGAGCCGTTGCCTCTTGACGGAGAAAAGCAATTTGAGTTTATCAATAAAACAGTTGGAGGAGTAATACCAAGAGAATATATCCCTGCTATTGAAGAAGGTGTAAAGGAAGCTATGGAAATGGGAGTCCTTGCAGGTTATCCTATGATAGGTGTAAGGGCTGTCTTGCTTGATGGTTCTTATCATGAAGTCGATTCGTCTGAAATAGCTTTCAAAGTGGCTGCAAGTCTTGCTTTTAAGAATGCAATGAAAATTTGCCAGCCTGTTCTTCTGGAACCTGTTATGAAATTAGAGGTGGTTGTTCCGGAGGAATATGTAGGAGGTATAATAGCTGATTTAAATGCGAGAAGAGCACAGATAGAGTCACTGGAAAGCAGAATAAATTTGAGAGTTATAAAAGCGTTTGTACCACTTTCTGAACTTTTTGGGTACGCAACCACGTTGCGATCTCTCAGTCAGGGTAGAGCAGTTCATGTAGCTCAGTTTTCTCACTACAAGGAAGCTCCAGATAAAGTTGTTGAAAAAGTACTCAAGGTTGTTTAGGTGTGAAGGAGGGAGAATGAATGGCTAAGGAAAAATTTGTAAGAACTAAGCCACATGTCAACGTCGGTACAATAGGCCACATAGACCACGGTAAAACGACGCTGACCGCAGCAATAACTAAATACCTATCTTACAAAGGTTTTGCTTCTTTTGTGCCTTTTGAGCAGATTGACAAAGCTCCCGAGGAAAAGGCGAGAGGTATAACCATCAATATTACGCATGTTGAATATCAGTCAGAGAAGAGACATTATGCTCATATTGATTGCCCTGGACATGCGGACTATATCAAAAACATGATTACGGGCGCTGCTCAGATGGACGGTGCTATACTGGTTGTGGCTGCAACAGATGGTCCAATGCCACAGACTCGCGAGCATGTTCTTCTTGCGAGACAAGTTAATGTTCCTGCTATGGTTGTGTTTTTGAATAAAGTCGATGCAGTTGATGATCAGGAACTTGTTGATTTGGTGGAAATGGAAGTTAGAGACCTTCTGACAAAGTACGAATTTCCAGGGGATGAAATCCCAGTTATTAGAGGTTCTGCCTTGCTTGCTTTAGAGGCAAACGATCCAAATGATGCTGCATACAAACCTATACAGGAGCTGATCGACGCGCTTGATAGTTATATTCCCGAGCCTGTTCGCGAAGTTGATAAACCATTCCTGATGGCTGTTGAGGATGTTTTCTCTATAACTGGTAGGGGAACTGTTGCAACTGGAAGAATTGAGCGCGGGAAAATCAGGCCCGGTGACGAAGTTGAAATAGTTGGTCTGAGTTACGAAACCAGAAAGACCGTTGTCACCAGTGTCGAAATGTTCAGAAAAGAACTTGACGAAGGTCTCGCAGGCGATAATGTAGGTTGTTTACTTAGAGGAATAGATAAAGACGAAATTGAGCGTGGACAGGTTCTTGCAGCACCGGGATCAATAACGCCCCATACGACTTTTAAAGCTAATGTGTATGTGTTGAAGAAAGAAGAAGGTGGAAGACATACTCCGTTTATGAAAGGCTACAGACCACAGTTCTTTATAAGAACAGCAGATGTCACTGGTGAAATCACCGAACTTGGTAACAATGCCGAAATGGTCATGCCTGGGGATAATGCTATTTTGACTATAAAATTGATATATCCGGTCGCAATTGAAAAAGGTATGCGATTTGCTATTAGAGAAGGTGGAAGAACAGTTGGTGCAGGTGTAGTAGCCGAGATCGTGGAATAAATCTTAAGAGAGTCGGGGAGCGATGCTCCCCACTCGTTTTGTAGAAGAGGGAGGGAACGAAATTTATGCCTGGACAGAAGATCAGAATAAAACTTAAAGCTTACGACCACGAAGTTCTTGATGAATCAGCAAAAAAAATAGTTGAGGTGGCAAAATCTACAAATGCGAAGATCTCCGGTCCCATTCCTTTGCCAACTGAACGTGCTTTGTACGTGGTCTTAAGATCACCTCATAAGCATAAAGACTCGCGGGAGCAGTTTGAAAAGCGCGTTCATAAGAGACTTATAGACATAATTGAACCATCTCCGAAAACAATTGATGCCTTGATGAAGATAAACCTCCCAGCAGGGGTCGACGTGGAGATCAAACTCTAATCGCCGGAGGTGTGACGCGATGAAAATGATACTTGGTAGAAAAATTGGAATGACCCGATTGTTTATAAACGATGTATCAATTCCTGTAACTGTTGTTCGTGCAGGACCTTGTTATGTCGTTCAGAAGAAAAATCCTCAAATTGATGGTTATTGTGCAATTCAAGTGGGTTTTGAGCATTTGAAAAGAGTTAACAAACCCCTTGAAGGTCATTTTAAGAAAGCACAGGTTAAGCCTTTGAGGTTGCTTAGAGAGATAAGACTTGAAGATGAAAATGAGCTTGATTCATACGAAATTGGTCAGGAAATAAAATTGGATATTTTTCAACCAGGTGAAAAAGTGGATATCACTGGCTGGACCAAAGGTAGGGGATTTTCTGGAGGAATTAAACGATGGGGATTTTCTGGAGGTCCCCGTGCTCATGGTTCAAAATTCCATCGCGAACTGGGATCGCTTGGCCAGCACACCGAGCCTGCAAAAATTTTTAAAGGTAAAAAGATGCCTGGTAGATATGGAAATGAGCGCGTGACAATACATAATCTCGAAGTAATCAAAATTGATCTGGAAAACAATCTATTAGTACTCAAAGGTTCAGTTCCAGGTGCGAGGGGAAGCCTGGTTATTATAAAGAGTCCCAGGAGAACCCGAAAATGAGCCACCTTAAGGAGGAATAAAAGATGGCAGTTGTTGATCTTTATAATATGAAGGGTGAGAAAGTTGGCACTCAGGAATTAAAAGATGACATATTCAATATTGAACCAAATTTTGATGTTATGTGGAGATATGTGGATTATCAGCTTTCTTTGAGAAGGGCAGGTACTGTTTCAACAAAGACACGGTCGGAAGTAAGCGGTGGTGGAAGGAAACCATGGATTCAAAAACATACCGGTAGAGCAAGGCATGGGTCTATAAGATCTCCCATCTGGCGTCATGGTGGGGTAGCCCATGGTCCAAAGCCGAGAGACTGGTCAAAAAAATTGCCAAAGAAAATGAAAAAACTTGCCCTGAAGTCAGCTTTATCACAGAGATTTAAAGAGGGAAACATAATAGTGGTTGATGATATTGGGTTTGACAGTTCAAAAACCAAAAACATGAGACAACTTATTAAGGCTTTCGGATTTGAAGGAAAGAAAATCCTTTTCGTCCTACCGTGGAAAAGGTCAGAATATGAAAATGTGAAACTTTCATGCAAAAATATTCCTGGCTTGAAAGCCATTATAGCTGATAATCCTGGTGCCACTCGAGAAAATGAATCCATAATGAGAATAGATGGCTTAAATGTTTTTGACATATTGAACCATGAAAAGCTTGTGCTAACTCGCGATATGGTTATGAAGATTGAGGAGGTGCTGGGATGAACCAGCAAAAACTCACACATTATGATATATTAATTAAGCCAATCACAACAGAGAAAACGATGTTAGACAGGGAAAAACGAAAGTACGTTTTTGAGGTTAACGTGCTATCAAACAAAGCTCTTGTTAAAAATGCTGTTGAATCTCTTTTCAACGTTAAGGTGGAAAAAGTTAATATTTCCCTGGTTAAACCTAAACCGAAGAGAAGAGGAAGGTTTGAAGGCAAAACAAGAAGATGGAAAAAAGCCGTTGTAACTTTAAAAGAAGGATACACGATAAAAGAGCTTGAAGGCCAACAGTAAGAGAGGTGGAAATCATGGGACTGAGAAAATATAAGCCTGCCACACCCGGGGTACGTTTCATGATTCGAAATGATTTTTCAGGTTTGACCAAAAAAGAACCGGAAAAATCCTTATTAGTACCTTTAAAGAAAACCGGTGGGAGAAATCATTATGGTCGTATAACAGTACGCTTTCGAGGTGGTGGTCATAAAAGGCAGTACCGTTTGATAGATTTTAAGCGCGATAAGATAGGTATACCAGCAAAAGTTTCTGCTATAGAGTATGACCCAAATAGATCAGCAAGAATAGCTTTGCTTGTTTATGCCGATGGAGAAAAGAGATATATTCTGGCACCAAATGGACTTCAAGTTGGGGATACAGTTCTAAGCGGTATCGATGCGGAAATACGTGTTGGCAATGCGTTGCCGCTTGAAAACATTCCACTTGGAACACTTTTGCACAATGTTGAGATAAGACCTGGATCTGGTGGGAAGATAGCAAGATCTGCAGGAGTTTCCTGCCAGCTTATGGCTAAGGAAGGAAATTATGCGTTACTTAGAATGCCTTCTGGCGAACTGAGAAAAGTGCACATAAAATGTTACGCAACGATTGGTGTTGTTGGTAATGAAGATCATAAAAATGAAGTCTTTGGAAAAGCTGGAAGAACTCGCTGGATAGGAAGAAAGCCTCATGTTAGAGGAATGGTCATGAATCCTGTGGATCACCCGATGGGTGGTGGCGAAGGAAGAGGTAAAGGTCAGCATCCAGTTACGCCTTGGGGTATGCCAACCAAAGGTTATAAAACCAGACGTGGTCGTAGAGCTTCTGATAAATTCATAGTTCGCAGACGCAATCAAGTCTAAGGAGGTGTAGTAAGAAATGGCACGTTCTCGTAAAAAAGGTCCGTATGTCGACCCTAAGTTATTGAAAAAAATCAGGATGCTTAACGAGAGTGGGGAAAAGAAAATTGTTAAGACGTGGAGCAGAGCATCAACCATTGTTCCTGAAATGGTTGGACACACTATAGCAGTCCACAACGGTTTAAAACATATACCAGTTTACATAACTGAGAATATGGTTGGTCATAGACTTGGAGAATTTGCACCAACAAGGAGATTTGGTGGCCACGCTGACAAGAAAGCAGCAACTAAAGGACAGGTAAGATGATATCGAAGGGAGGAAATGGAGTCGATGGTGAGTGAAAACGAAAAAACCAGAAGGCCCAAAAGATCTATTCAACACCGACAGAATAAAGATGAAAATAATATAGAAATAAAAGCTGTCGCTAAATTTCTCAGAGCGTCACCGAGGAAAGTCAGGTCAGTTGCCAATACAATCCGTGGCAAATCAGTTTCAGAGGCTTTCCAGGTGCTTGAAATGTCGCCTAAGAAGGCTGCAAGGCTTATTGAGAAAGTTTTACGATCAGCTGTTGCAAATGCCGAAAATAATGCAAATTTGAGCAGTGATAGTTTATATATTTCTCGCTGCTTTGTTGATGATGGTCCAAGATACAAAAGAATATGGCCTCGTGGTAGGGGCAGAGCTGATATAATTCAAAGGCGTATGTGCCATGTTACTGTTGCTGTAAAGAGTATAGAAGCGAAATCTTAGTGAGGTGATACGGTGGGTCAGAAAGTACATCCCAGAGGATTTAGGTTAGGAGTTAGCGCCGATTGGCAAACGAGATGGTTCAATGAGAAGAATTACGCAACGTGGCTTAAGGAAGATGAGGAGATAAGAAAAGTTGTAAAAAATGCCTACAGTCAGGCCGGCATAAGTGAAGTGTTCATAGAACGACCAGACAACGAAAGTGTTACGATAACAATCAAAACAGCTCGCCCCGGCGTAATAATAGGAAAGAAAGGTGCTGAAATAGGTAAGCTTAGAGAAGATCTTGAAAAAGAGCTTAACAGGCGTGTTATTGTAAATGTAGAAGAAATAAAAACGCCCGAGACTGATGCACAACTCGTTGCTGAAAATATTGCCGGTAGAATTGAAAAAAGAGCTTCTTATAAAAGAGCGATGAAACGAGCTTTGTCCGATGCCCTTAGAAAAGGGGCCACTGGTGTCAAAGTCATGGTTTCCGGTAGACTTGCCGGTGCAGAAATTGCAAGACGCGAATGGTATCTGAGAGGCAGGTTACCTCTTCAAACAGTTAGAGCAGTTGTAGATTATGGTACGGCTACTGCCAAGACTAAGTATGGGACTATTGGAATAAAGGTCTGGATATATAAAGGAGATGCAGAGGTTTAGTAAGAGGAGGGCTTTAAGATGTTGATGCCTAAGAGGGTAAAATACAGAAAGCAGCAGCGCGGTAGAATGCGCGGAGAAGCAAAAGGTGGAACCACCGTTGATTTTGGTGAATGGGGTCTGAAGGCTCTGGCACCAGCCTGGATAACTGCGCAACAAATAGAGGCAGGGCGTATAGCTATAATGAGGGTTATGAAAAGAAGTGGAAAGCTATGGATAAGAGTTTTTCCAGATAAGCCCTACACGAAAAAGCCTGCTGAGAGTAGACAGGGTAAAGGGAAAGGAAACGTTGAAGGTTGGGTTAGTGTGGTAAAACCGGGAAAGATTATTTTCGAGATAGCCGGTGTTGATGAAAATACGGCGAAAGAAGCTTTAAAATATGCAGCGAGTAAATTTCCTATCCCAACAAAAATAGTCTCAAGATCAAATATCGGAGGTGAGGCTGTATGAAGGCAGCCGAAATCCGAAACTATTCGGACGAAGAACTGAAAAAATTGCTGTTGGAAAAGAAAAAACAGCTCATGGATATGAGATTTCAACACGCTATGGGTCAACTTAGAAACACTGCACAAATCAAAGAAGTGAGAAGAGATATAGCAAGAATCAGAACAATTCTTCGAGAAAGAGAACTCGGTATAAGGAGGTAAGTCCGATGTCTAAAAAGAGGCTAACAGGTGTTGTCGTGAGTAATAAAATGGACAAAACGGTGGTTGTTGAAGTAACAAGAAAACTGGAACATCCTGTGTACAAAAAGTACATTCAAAGATCCAAAAAATATTATGCACATGATGAAAAAAATGAATGCAAAGCTGGCGATACCGTTCTTATAGAAGAGACAAGACCACTCAGCAAAATGAAAAGATGGCGCGTTGTTGAAGTTCTTAAAAGAGAAGTCATAGCAGAGGAAACACTCAATACCAAGGAGAGTGAAGAGGTATGATTCAAAATGAAAGTTACCTCAATGTTGCAGATAACTCCGGGGCTAAGAAACTACGAGTTATAAGAGTGATGGGAGGCTTTCACAAAAAGTATGGGACTGTGGGAGATATAGTTGTTTGCTCTGTCAGAGATGTTGTTCCGAATACAGGTATCAAGAAAGGGGAAGTAGTCAAAGCTGTGATTGTGAGGACGAAGAAACCCGTCAGAAGACCTGATGGTACGTATATAAGATTTGATGATAACGCAGCTGTATTGATCGATAAATTCAACGAACCTCGGGGAACGCGTGTTTTTGGTCCTGTCGCACGAGAGATAAGAGAAAAAGGATATATGAAGATAATATCTCTTGCTCCGGAAGTATTATGAGAGGTGAGTAATGTGAGAGTAAAAAAGGATGATCTTGTAGAAGTTATCTCTGGAAAAGATAAAGGAAAAAGAGGAAAAGTTTTGAAGGTTCTACCGAGAGAAAATAAAGTAGTTATACAGGGGGTCAATATAGTTAAGCGACATCAAAGACCTATTCCGCAGCTTAGAGAGGGAGGAATAATTGAAAGAGAGGCGCCAATATATGCATCCAAAGTTATGCTTGTATGTCCGAATTGTGATAAGCCTACAAGAGTTGGCATGCGATTTCTTGACGATGGTGCTAAAGTGAGATTTTGTAAGAAATGTGGTGAGATTGTAGACAAGGCGTGAGGAGGAATAAAAGTATGGTTACTCAGTACATTCCGCTTAAAGAAAAATATGAAAAGGAAGTTGTACCAAAGCTGATGAAAGAGTTTAATTACAGAAATATAAATCAGGTTCCGCGAATTGAAAAAATTGTCATAAATATGGGTATAGGCGAAGGATCAAGAAATGCTGATCTACTTAACAAACACCTTAAAGAGCTTGCAGCTATAACTGGACAGAAGCCAGTGATTACAAAAGCTAAGAAAAGTATTTCCAATTTCAAGATCAGGAAAGGTATGAATGTGGGCTTAAAAGTCACATTACGAGGCTTGAGAATGTGGAATTTTCTGTACAAAATTGCAAATATAGTTTTGCCAAAAGTGAGGGACTTTAGAGGACTTAATCCGAATTCTTTTGATGGGCATGGAAATTATAGCTTTGGACTTACCGAGCAATTTGTTTTTCCAGAAATAACCCCTGATCAATCACCAAAAACCCAGGGTATGGATATAGTGATTGTTACCACCGCAAGAACAGATGCTGAAGCTTTCAAATTACTTGAATTTCTTGGATTTCCCTTTAAGCGCTGAGAGGAGGTAAACAATGCCGAGAAAAGGAATAATAGAAAGATGGAAGAGGCCAAAAAAGTTTAAAGTTCGCGAATACACTAGATGTTCCGTGTGTGGAAGACCAAAAGCTGTTTATAGAGAATTCGGCTTGTGCAGAGTTTGCTTCAGGAAAATGGCACTTGAAGGCAAACTCCCTGGTGTCAAAAAGGCAAGCTGGTAAGGGAGGGAAAATCATGTGGAGTGACCCGATAGCCGATATGCTCACGAGAATAAGGAACGCTAATGTGGTTTTTAAAGAATACGTAGATGTTCCTGCCTCAAACATTAAAAAGGCGATCTGTGAAATATTGAAAAAGGAAGGATTCATACATGATTATAAGTATATAGAGGATGGTAAACAGGGAATTTTGAGAATACACATGAAATACAAGGGCCAGAGAAGAGATAGAGAAAGAGTTATCAAGGGAATCGTGAGAGTTTCGAAGCCTGGAAGGCGCCTGTACGTCTCAAAAGATGAGATACCCAAGGTGAAAAACGGTATAGGTGTCGCAATACTCACTACCTCTAAGGGCGTAGTGACTGATAAAGAAGCTCGTGTCCTTGGAGTTGGAGGCGAAGTCATAGCATATATATGGTGAGGAGGTGAAGAAATGTCTAAACTTGGAAAAAAACCGATCTTGATACCTTCGGGAGTTCAAATTAATATAGAAGGGGACATGATAAGCGTTAAGGGACCAAAGGGGACTTTATCGCAACGCTTATCTCCTTATATTAAAGTGGCTATTGAAGAAAATAAACTCTGGGTTCAACAAAACGAGGAATCTATAGTTCGCAGGTCCCAGAGAAAAATGCTGAGGACATTTCAGGGTACTTACTGGTCTTTGATTAAAAATATGATAGCCGGCGTGACTGAGGGATTTGAGAAGCAACTGGAAATAGTCGGGGTTGGTTACAGGGCTCAACTTCAGGGTAATAAAGTTTCTTTGCAATTGGGATACACTCACCCTATTGTTCTTGAGCCACCAGCAGGCGTGTCTGTCGAAGTTCCTGCACCGAATGTCGTTGTTGTTAAAGGAATTGACAAACAAAAAGTTGGTCAGTTTGCTGCAGAAGTTAGGTCCTGGAGAAAAGTCAATGTTTACAGCGGTAAAGGTGTGAAATACAGAAACGAAGTAGTGAAATTGAAGGAAGGTAAGAAAGCTTAAGGGAGGCATGTGACGTGATAAAAAAAGAAGATAGAAAATTCAAAAGGATAAAAAGGCATCTGCGAATCAGAAAAAAAGTCTTTGGGACTTCTGAAAGACCAAGACTTTCTGTATTCAGAAGCGAGAAACATATATATGCTCAGATAATTGATGATACAAAAGGACACACTCTTGTTTCGGCTTCGACCCTTGATCCTGATCTGAGGGCAAGAATAGCAAAAACATACAACAAAGAGGCTGCTAAAGAAGTAGGAAAACTTGTCGCCCAAAAAGCTTTGAGCAAAGGAATATCACAGGTTGTTTTTGACCGCGGTGGCTTTAAATTCCACGGCAGGATCAGGGAACTCGCTGATGCAGCGAGAGAAGCTGGTTTGAAGTTCTGAGGAGGTGCTGAAAAAATGGATGAGATACTCGAGGAAGAATTGGAAAAAAAGGAATCTGAGGAATTTGAGGAACGTATAGTTGAAATCAGAAGAACAGCAAAGGTTACTAAAGGAGGAAAAACTTTAAGTTTCAGAGTGCTTGCTGTTGTTGGAAATAGAAAGGGAAAAGTTGGAGTTGGCGTAGGTAAAGCAAGAGAAGTACCGGAGGCTATAAGAAAAGCTATAGCGGCTGCTCGTGCTTCAGTTGTTGAGATTCCTCTTTACAAAACAACTATCCCGCACGAGGTTTTTGGAAGACAAGATGCGTCAAAAGTGCTTTTAAGACCTGCTGCACCAGGCACGGGAATTATTGCTGGAAGTACAGTCAGGGCTGTTGTTGAGCTTGCTGGCGTTCAGAATGTGTTAACTAAATGCCTTGGATCAACTGCGTCGGTGAATTTAGCTCTTGCAACTCTTAACGGATTGAAAGACCTTGTTTCTCCTGAAAAAGCAGCCAAGTTGAGAGATATAACTCCTGCTCAGGTTTTATATGGAGCCAGGAAGGAGGCTTAAATATGGCAAAAATTAAGATAGAGCTTGTCAAAAGCCCAATAGGTTATAAATATGATCAGCGTGATACGCTTAAAGCTCTTGGCCTGAGAAAGGTTCATGATGTTGTGATACAACCGGATATACCTCAGATAAGAGGGATGATTAACAAAGTAAGGCACCTTGTTTTAGTAAAAGCACTTGAGGAGGAGGAATGAACCATGACAAAACTTGAGGATCTCAGACCAACTCCAGGCTCTGTTAAACCCCGAAAAAGAGTTGGCAGAGGTATTGGATCTGGCCATGGTAAGACCAGTGGCAGAGGTCATAAGGGGCAGAAATCTCGCGGCTCCGGTAAGGTCCACATGTGGCTTGAGGGAGGTCAAACTCCTCTTCACAGAAGACTTCCAAAAGTTGGATTTAAAAGCTTTACGCACAAAAACTATGCAATAGTAAATATAAGGTTACTCGAGGAAAAATTCAGTGCTAACGATGAGATTACTCCAGAATTATTACTTGAAAAGGGATTCATAAAAAAGATCAAAGATGGTGTAAAAATACTTGGTTCAGGAGAGCTGACAAAGCCATTAATAGTTAAAGCACATGCCTTCAGCAATAGCGCAAAAAAAGCTATAGAGATGGTTGGTGGCAAGGTAGAGGTGATATAGCGTGTGGAAAGCGCTTCAAAACGCCTTTAAAATACCGGAGTTGCGAAATAGAATTTTGTTTACGGTTGCCACGTTGATTGTTTTTAGACTGGGTATATATATACCAATACCTGGTATAAATATCCAAGCGTGGGGAGAAGCATTTAAGAGATTTGGTGAATCAGCGGCAGGTGGGATACTGAGCTTTTACGATGTATTTACAGGGGGTGCCCTGGAGAATTTCTCTATTTTTGCAATGAGTGTGACGCCATATATAAATGCCTCGATTGTTTTGCAGCTTCTTTCATCTGTTATTCCCAAACTCAGAGATCTTTTGAGGGAGGGAGAAGAAGGCAGAAAAAAGTTTGCTCAATATACACGAAATTTAACGGTGATTCTGGGTGCATTTCAATCTTTTATAGTTTCTTTCAGTCTTGTCAGGCAGAATCCAGATATAGTTTCATATGGTCTCAATCCATTTGCTTTTACCATGATTTCGACTATTTCAATGCTTGCAGGGACCATGTTTTTGCTGTGGTTGGGGGATAGAATAACTGAACGCGGTATTGGAAATGGTATTTCAATATTGATCTTTGCTGGTATTGTAGCCAGATATCCAAATTACTTTGGTCGTATATTGCTTGGAAGATTGAATATTTTTGGCTGGATCTTCTTGATAGTTGTTTCTTTGGTAACGATAGCGGGTATTGTATACGTGCAGCAGGCAGAAAGGCGCATAAATATTCAGTACGCCAGTCGGGTTACAGGAAGAAGAATCTACGGAGGAGCCTCAACATATATACCTGTGAAGGTTAATCAGGGTGGCGTTATCCCAATAATCTTTGCAAGTGCTATAATTATGATACCCGCCGCAATTGCGCAAATGGCTGGTTGGGAGACATTGAGACGTATTCTTGGTCCAGGAAGTCTTCTTTATGTGGTGATCTATGGTTTATTGGTTTTCTTCTTCACTTATTTTTACAGTGTAGTTGTTTTTGATCCACACGATGTTTCGGAAAATGTCAGGAAATACGGTGGATTCATACCTGGCATAAGACCCGGTAAATCCACGGAGGAGTATATTCAGAGAATAATTAACAGGGTTACTTTTATGGGAGCGTTGTTTTTAGTGCTGATAGCACTTTTACCCCATTTGGTTCAGGCTGTAACCAATGTAGATATCATAGTGGGTGGAACATCCACTTTGATAGCCGTTGGTGTTGCATTAGATGTGGTTCAGCAAATGGAAGCTCATTTGATCATGAGACATTATGAGGGATTCATAAAGAAAGGCAGGATTAAGGGAAGATGAAAATAGTTTTGCTTGGTGCCCCCGGTGCGGGGAAAGGTACTCTTGCAAAAGATTTATCGATTATGTTTAGTGTGCCTCATATCTCTACCGGAGATATGTTTAGAGAAGCAGTGGCTGCTGGCACGGAGTTGGGCGTAAAAGTACAGAATATTCTCAGTTCAGGTGCTCTTGTACCTGATGAAATTGTGAACCAAGTAGTTGAGGAAAGATTGAGAAAGCAGGATTGTGAAAAGGGATTCATATTTGATGGTTATCCCAGAACAATTGCACAGGCTATCGCTTTGGATGAAATTTTACAAAAGATGTCAAAAAAATTGGATTTGGCAATCTATCTTGAAGCGAGTGAAGAAACAGTTGTAAAAAGATTGACCAGTAGGAGAATCTGCCCAAAATGTGGCAAGATTTACAATTTAATTTCAATGCCACCAGTGAGTGATCAAATTTGTGACGATTGTGGAGAACAGCTTGTAATTCGTGAGGATGATAAAGAAGAAGTGGTGAGAAAACGCTACAGACTTTATCTCGAGACGACTGCACCGCTTGTAGAGTATTATAGCGGCAGAGATATTCTCGTATCAGTTAATTCTGAGAGAGATCACAGAAAATTGGTTGAAGATGTCTCGAGATTGTTGAAAAAGGTGATATCTTGATCAGGTTAAAATCCTCCTTGGAGTTAGAGTACATGAAAAAAGCATGTCAAGCTGTGGGAATAGTTTTAAAGGAGCTTGGAAAAATCATTAAAGAAGGAGTAACAGCTAAGAATGTCGAAGAATATGTTCTTAAAAGATTTGATGAACTTGGGGTGAAACCAGCTTTCAAAGGATACAGAGGTTATCAATATGCAACCTGCGTTTCTGTGAATGAAGAAGTACTTCATGGATCTCCCCTTGAAAGAAAGGTTTTCAAGCAAGGTGATCTTGTTTCGATTGATTTAGGAGCAATATATGAAGGTTATTATGGAGATGGCGCTATTACATATTGTGTTGGTTTCGCAGATAATGTGGCTCAAAAATTGCTATGCGTAGGAAAAGAAGCTTTAGAGAAAGCTATAGGGATTGTTCGAAATGGTGTAAGAGTCGGTGATATATCTTATGCTATTCAATCATATGTTGAAGCAAATGGTTTTAATGTTATTCGGGACTATGTAGGACATGGTATAGGAAGAAATCTCCACGAAGAACCTGAAATACCAAATTATGGAAAACCCGGTACAGGTGCTTTAATCATGGATAAGATGACAATTGCAATCGAGGTCATGGTTTGTGAAGGTGATTGGCAGGTTTCTGTATTGAATGATGGATGGACTGTCGTAATGGTTGATGGAAAAAGAAGCGTTCATTTTGAGCATACGGTACTTGTTACTAAGGATGGGGCAGAGGTTCTAACGAAGTTTTAAGAGGTGGTGAAATGCCGAAGGATGATGTGATTAAAATGGAAGGAACCATCACAGAAGCTAGAAGAAACGCGACATTCCTTGTTGAACTGGATAATGGTCACAAAATCTTGGCTCAGATTTCTGGGAGGATGAGAAAAAATTTCATCAGACTTTTTCCAGGAGATAGAGTTGTTGTAGAGTTGTCGATATATGATTTAACGAAAGGCCGGATAGTTTACAGAAAAAAATTAGATAGAAAAGGATCTGATGAAGGCACTGGTGAAAGGAGCTGATTTATAATGAAAGTCAGGTCTTCTGTGAAAAAAAGATGCGAACACTGTCAGGTAATTAAAAGACATGGGCGAGTATTAATAATCTGTAAAGCAAATCCAAAACATAACCAGAAACAGGGTTGACTTCATGTTTAAGGAGGGAAATAGATGGCGCGTATAGTAGGTGTTGAGCTGCCCGGCAATAAGAAATGCTTTGTTGCGCTAACTTATTTATATGGAGTAGGAAGAACACGAGCTTTTGAAATATTGAAAAATACGGGCATAAATCCAGACAAGAGAGTAAAAGATTTAACAGATGAGGAAGTTAGTAAAATTACCAAATTTATTCAGGATCATTACAAAGTTGAGGGAGAGCTCAGAACAGATATTAACAGAAATATAAAAAGATTAATAGATATCGGCTGTTATCGTGGTTTCAGACACAAACTTGGGTTGCCTGTTAGAGGCCAGAGAACGAGATCAAATGCAAGGACACGTAAAGGTCCAAGACCAAGTAGAATAAAAACTAAAAAGAAAAAAGAGCAGACAGTCTAAAGTCAGGGAGGTGCTAAGATGGCAAGAAGATCAGAAGGAAAGAAAAAGAGAAAAATTCTAACAGATCGTGGAGTTGTTCATATAAAATCTACTTTCAACAACACTGTTATAACTCTCTCGGATGCAGATGGGGCAACGATTTTATGGTCCAGTGGAGGTACGGCGGGATTCGAGGGAACCAGAAAAGGAACACCATATGCTGCTCAGCTTGCAGCAGATAAGATCGCAAAAGAAGCTTTAAGGCTTGGTATAAAAAGAGTTGATGTACTTGTAAAAGGACCTGGACCGGGTAGAGAAGCTGCAATCAGGACACTTCAGGCAGCTGGTTTAGAGGTAGATAGCATCAAAGATGTTACGCCTATACCATTCAATGGATGCCGGCCGAAAAAGAAACGCAGGGTATAGTATAAAGGAGGGAATTGAATGGCAAGATATACTGGACCTATATGCAGACTCTGTCGCAGAGAAGGAATGAAGCTTTACTTAAAGGGAGAACGTTGTTTTACTGAGCACTGTGCGTTTGACAAAAGACCATATGCGCCTGGCGATCATGGACGGCAACGCGGTAAACTCTCCCAGTATGGCACACAATTACGCGCCAAGCAAGTAATGAGAGTTATATACGGCATTCCCGAAAGACAATTCGAGCACTATTTTGAAAAAGCCCTGGGAATGTCTGGCGATACACGAGAAAATCTTGTCAGATTGGTAGAATCCCGTGTTGACAACATAGTCTACAGATTAGGATTTGCTATCAGCAGAAGGCAAGCAAGACAACTTGTAACTCATGGACATTTTTCTGTAAATGGTGTGAAGATAGATATACCTTCTTACAAACTCAGGCCAGGTGATATCGTTGAAGTAAGAGAAAAGAGCAGATCACTGGCTGCCATTAAGCATGCTGTAGAAAGCTCGAAAGATAGGACTCAGGTGCCTTGGGTAGAGGTTGATTTTGATTCTTATAGGGGAACTTTTCTACGTCTTCCAAACTTAGAAGAAGTCACAGATCTACCAGTTGATGTCCAGGCAATCGTTGAATTCTACTCGAGGTGATGAGTGTGATAGAATATGTTATACCAAAAAAGTTGAAAATTGAGGAAGAACGTTCTGAAACTGAATATTATTATGCAAGATATGTTCTTTCCCCGATGGAAAAAGGTTATGGTACAACTATTGGGAATGCATTGCGAAGGGTTCTTCTTTCTTCAATACCTTCTGTTGCGATTGTAGGAATCAGATTTATAAAACCTGAGAAATACCATGAGTTTGATACTTTACCTGGAGTCAAGGAAGATATTCTTGAGATTATACTCAATCTCAAGAGAATTCAGCTTAGGGCAGATGTCCCTGTACGTGAAAGGGTCAAGATGACTGTGGAAAAAAGGGGACCAGGTAACCTGACTGCTGCAGATATAAAGGTCCCTGCTGGTTTTGAGATAGCAAATCCTTCGCTAAAAATAGCTACCCTGGATGAGGAAGCTGATTTATTTTTTGAGCTGTATGCCCAGGCTGGAAAAGGGTTTGTCCCTGCCCAGGAGATGGATGATCATCCTGAAATAGGATGGATACCGATTGATGGTGTTTTTTCGCCTGTTATGAAAGTAAATTTCAGAGTTGAGAGTGCAAGAGTTGAGAAACGAACAGATTATGACAAAATGATACTTGAGATATGGACCAAAAAGACGATATTTCCCAACGAAGCTTTGAAAAGAGCTGTCGATATATTGATGAACCATCTGCAAATCATAACAGATAGTTTGCCAGAAGGTATGCCTCCTCTAACAACTGAGTTTGTTCCAATTTCCCAGGAAGAAGTGAAAGTAGAGCAAACAGTCAGTGAAGAAGAGGCTGTTTATTCGAAAAAGATAGACGAACTTGAACTCACTATCAGATCTTTGAATTGCCTCAGGAGAGATAAAATTGAAACTATAGGAGATCTACTGAAAAGAACTGAAGAGGATTTGTTGAAAATAAAGAACTTTGGTCCGAAATCTCTTGACGAAGTTAAGCAGAAACTTCTTGAAAAATTTGGCCTCAGTCTCAAAAAAGGAGGATGATTTGGATGAGGCACAGAATGCTGAGAAACAAAATAGGTTCTTATGGCAGCCACAGTCGTATGCTGTTGAGAAATCAAATGAGAGAACTGGTCGAACACAAAAGTATTGTTACAACTGTTACTAAAGCAAAAGTTGTTCAGAGAATGTTTGATAAACTAATGACTAAAGCGGTTAAAGCAGCGAAAACGTCTAATAAAAGCGAAAGTGTGGCTTTGAGAAGGCAGATAAATTATTATCTTTTGAGCAGAAGATTAACCAATAAACTTGTTGATGAAATAGCTAAATCTACAAAAAAGACAAGCGGCTTCACAAGAATTGTAAAAATGGGTATGAGACGTGGAGATGCAGCAGAAATGGCTTTGCTTCAAATTATAGAAAGTGATTGAAATCATCCCCTCGCAAGAGGGGTCTCTTTTTTGGATGTCTCTTGACTAAATAGTTTTTATCTGGTAAATTCTAATTGTAACCTCTTATGCTTATCCAGCCGAAATTGTCGTTTTCTATTCCTCAGCAACATAAACAAGACGTTGTATACAATTTGGAGGTGTTTTTGCTTGGCAAACAACGATCAAGACAAAAGCGAACTTGTGGCGGTTAAAGTCGAAGATCTCGAACGAATGACTATAAGAGAATTATACGATCTGGCTAAGAAATATGATGTACCAAGATATACCAGCTTGAGAAAAAGGGATCTTATCTTTGCTATTCTTGAAGCTCAGGCCAAGTCACATGGTTTGTTTTTTGGCACAGGCGTGTTAGAAATACTACCGGATGGCTATGGGTTTCTGAGGAGTGGAGACAATCTTCTCCCAAGTGCCAATGATATCTACCTGTCTCAATCCCAGATAAGAAAATTCAACCTTAACACTGGGGATATCATCTCGGGAATTATAAGACCACCAAAGGATACTGAAAAATTCTTTGCAATGATAAAAATTGAAGCTGTTAATTTTAGGCCGCCAGAAGCCACAAGTGAAAGAGTGAACTTCGAGAATCTCACGCCAGATTATCCACGAGAACGATTTTTGTTAGAAACAAATCAGAAAGTTCTTTCAACAAGACTCATAGACATATTTGCTCCAATGGGTAAAGGGCAAAGAGGTATGATAGTTGCGCCACCCAAAGCTGGTAAAACCACTTTACTGAAAGAAATTGCCAATGGGATAGCGATAAATCATCCGGAAAGTCACAGAATAGTTTTGCTTATAGATGAGCGTCCGGAAGAAGTGACAGACATAAAGGAATCTGTCAGTGCGCAGGTTATAGCGGCCCCATTTGATATGGCACCAGATAAGCAAATAAAAGTTGCAGAGTTAACCTTGGAAATGGCAAAAAGATTGGTTGAATACGGTCATGATGTAGTGGTATTGCTTGATAGTCTGACGCGGCTTGCTCGCGTTTACAACATTCAGGTCCCCCCCAGTGGCAAATTGCTGAGTGGTGGGGTTGATCCGGCGGCGTTGTACAAACCCAAACACTTTTTCGGAGCAGCTCGAAATACAAGAGAAGGAGGAAGTCTCACTATTATAGCAACCGCTCTGATTGAAACTGGTTCAAAGATGGATGAAGTTATATTTGAAGAATTCAAAGGAACAGGAAATATGGAACTGGTACTATCAAGACAGCTGGCAAATAAAAGAATCTTTCCAGCTATTAATTTACAACTTTCTGGAACAAGAAAAGAAGAACTTCTGCTTGATGAAGATACATTGAAAAAGGTTTGGATATTGAGAAGAATGCTTGGTGGGATGACTGAAGAGGAAGGTTTGATGCTGATCTTAAGGAAACTTGAAGAAACAGAATCAAATGAGGATTTTCTTGCGCTGATAGATCAACAAAAGGTAAAATATTAGCTGGAGGTAGAGTCTTTGAAAGTTATAGGGATAGATTTGGGAGGAACAAATTACGCAGTAGGTCTTGTTGATGAAACAGGAAATATTTTATCTCGCATCGAAGGAAAAACGAAGGTGGATGAAGGGCCGCAGGCTGTCGCAAAAAGGCTTTCGGAATCTGTAAAGTCTGTCATGTCAAATACCGGTGTTTCAGCTCGAGCTATCGGGATTGGGTCACCGGGGAGTATAGATCATGAGAAAGGTGTGGTCAGGTTTTCGCCAAATTTCCCTGGCTGGTACAATTTTCCGCTTGCTGAAGAAATCAGGACCCATACGGGTTTAGATGTTTTCATTGAGAACGACGCCAATGCTTACGCGCTGGGTGAACATACATTCGGTGTGGCCAGGGGGTTTGATCATGTTATTTGTCTCACGCTGGGTACAGGCATCGGTGGTGGGGTTATAACTCATGGATTTTTACTCAGAGGAAGTGTTGGAATAGGGGCAGAACTGGGACATATGAATGTTTTACCAAATGGGCCAAAATGCGGTTGTGGCTCTAACGGGTGTCTTGAATCACTGGCGTCTGCGACGGCTATAAGAAAATATGTTGAAGATGGATATTCAAGACATATCGACTCTTCTCTTTTTAAAGAGAAAAACGCCAGCCAAATAACTCCTAAGGACGTTTTCGAGCACGCGAAGAATGGAGATTATTTTTCACTATCCGTTTTTAACAGAGTTGTTAGTGCCCTTTCGGTGGCAATAGGAAGTTTAATCAATATTTTTAATCCTCAGGTAGTAGTTATTGGTGGTGGGATGGCAAATGCCGGTGATTTTCTACTTGAGCCAGTTGAAGAAATGGTAAAAGACTATGTACTACCAACCATGCTTGGAACGTATCAGATAAAATTGAGCCAACTTGGCAAGAATGCAGGTATTCTTGGGGCAGCTTCTATAGTTTTTGAGAGGGCGAGTAAAAGATGACTCTTTTACTTGTTTCAGATCTTCATGTGCCAGTGAAAATGATGTCAATTCCAGATAATTTACTTGAAATTGCAAAGCAGGTTGATGCTGTTTTTGGGTTAGGAGATTTTGTAGATATGGAAACTGTTTTAACGTTAGAATCTGTTTCGAATAAATTTTATGCCGTTTGTGGAAATATGGACTATCCTGACGTAAAAGATCATTTGCCTTCTGTAAAACTGTTGCAGCTTGAAGAATGGAAAATAGGGCTATTTCATGGATGGGGTGCACCATTTAAAATAAGAGAAAGGATTCTCTCAACAATGACTCAGAAACCTCAGGTAATCTTTTATGGGCACACACATATTCCGGATGATACTGTGTGCGAATCTGTAAGATTTGTTAACCCGGGTTCTGTTGCTGAAGATGGTTCTTATGCGCTGGTGGAATTATGCAAAGATCACTTGAAAGTGGAATTCAAGAAATTGCAAGCGGATTGATAGCAGATATAAGACGGACTGTTTCTGAAAAGTTACTTGTTGCATTTTCCGGTGGGGAAGACAGTACACTTGTAGCATACCTTGCAAAGCAAGCACTTGGTGAAAAAAAAGTAATCCTGGTTACCGTCGATTGGGGAAAATTTACTTATGAAAAGGCAAGAAAGGGAGTTGCTGAAGTTTCTAAATTACTTGGACTGAGTCATTACTTCATTGACGGTGTGGAGAAACAATCGCAGATCTGGAGATATGGCCCGAGTTGTAATATGTGTACAAGATATGCTAAATTGCAGTCAATTCTTGACTTTGGTGAAGAAGCTGTTGTTGCAACAGGAGCAAACCGGTCAGACAGCTGGGGGATTAATGGTGTAAAAATTAACGGAAAATTTTACTCTCCTCTTATAGACCTTGATAAAGGTACTATTAGAAATATGTTATCTTTTTTTGGTTTGCAACCTGTTAAGATAGGTGAGTCGTCTCATAGAGAAGGTTGCAAATTAAAGCACTTGCTGAAGATGATGATAAATCCTGATTATCACGGTAATGCTGTTGCTCTCTCAAATGAAATCCTGCTTGATTTTCTTAAAGAGATAGACCACAAAGCTTCATTGGCAAATGTAAAGATAATTGGACCATTGTCAAAAAATATAGCTCTTGTTAATGTCTTTCCCCATCTTGACGTTTTAGCCTCAAAAGAGGTGGTAAAAAGAATTAATAATCTCAGCTGCGTTGATGAAGCTTATGTTTTAAACAATCCAATCAAACTCAAAGTACTTGCAAATCCAGGTTTGTTCAATGATTTCACTGCAAGAGATCATGTGTTGCAAGGATTCCTTCAAAGAGATTTTTCTGTAGCTGTATCTGTGGAATGGATCAAATCATCAAATCCCCGGCTGAGAACCTTCCAAGTGATAGGATTTGATCATGAGGACAACAATTGATTTTCTGAAATTAAATCTTGAAAAGCCTGTCCTGATAGTGGTTCCAACTGAATATGAGGCGCAATTGCTTTCTCAGAAATTAAATGCGTTTTATTTTCCCAGTCATGATGTTTTTCCATTTGAAGAAGTAGCAGTTTCATTTGAAGTTCGATGTCGAAGGATAGAAATACTCTGGAAATTATTAAACGATCCAAAGATCGTTATCGTGTGTACTTTGCATGCTATTAGCCGAAAAACGTTTTCACCCGTTCAGCTCAGACAAGCAGCGAGAATTCTGAGAAAGGGAGAAGTTTTTCATAATCCTGAAGAAACAATGTTAAATCTTGGATATGATCGAACATATATAGTCCGCACTGGCGGAGAGTTTTCTGTAAGAGGTGATGTAATAGATTTTTTCGGACCACTGTATGATAATCCAGTTCGAGTAGAGCTTTTTGACCAAACGATAGAGGCAATTAGATGTTTCGATGCGTCAACTCAGAGATCTGTTTTCAAAGTGGAAGAAGCGTTTTTACTGCCTGTCCGTGAATATCTGTGTAATGAACATTTGTTTGATACTGTGCCAGCCAAACTGGGATCTAATTCCACAATACTTGATTATTCAGATTTTGAGATTTTTGTGGCGGAGTTTGACCGGTGTCAGGAAGAATTTGCAAAAAGAGAAAGAGAAGCCCGGGAGATGCTTGAAAAGAAACAAATAGAGGATTATGTAGAAAATTCTCAGATAAGTTTTTCCAGTTTGGTAAAGCGCATAGAATTTTTCAAACCCCTGGAAATTGATTTGAATACCTTAAAAATTCTTCCCCAGACGTCTCAGAAATCAAGAGATCAGATACCTATTTTTGATGAAGAAGAGTTGATTGAAGGTGAGTTTGTTGTTCATAGAGATTATGGAATAGGTGTATATGACGGCGTGAAAAAGATTAGCAATCCTCTGGGAACGAGAGAATATTTTGTTTTGCGCTATGAAGATTCAACAGTTTATGTTCCCGTTGAAAGAATCCATAAAATACACAAATACATAGGAGACACCAGGAATGTTCAAATAGATAGAATCCACTCTGGAAACTGGAAAAAACGTATCGAGAGAGTAAAAAGGAATCTCAGGGAGAAGGTTGAAGAGTTAATAAGAATTTATGATACAAGGCAGAAAATAAGTGGATTAAGCTTACCGGGCGACCCGGAACTCGAGAAAAGATTCGCCGAATTTTTCCCATACGCAGAAACAGATGATCAGATGACGGCTATCGAGGAGGTTCTTTCAGATCTTGCGAACGATAAACCTATGGATCGACTTTTATGCGGGGATGCTGGATATGGAAAAACGGAAGTTGCTTTGAGAGCAGCTTTCAAGTGTGTTGTTTCTGGAAAACAGGTAGCTGTATTAGTTCCGACCACGGTTTTGGCAAGACAGCATTATAAGATTTTCACTCAAAGGATGAGTCCATTTGGCATTCAGGTGAGGTTGCTTGATAGATCGATCAGCACAATTATGAAAAAAGAGATCCTCGACGGGCTTTTCAGGGGAGAGATTGATGTAATCATAGGCACACATGCTCTTCTTCAGAATAATGTTCGATTTTCTGATCTGGGTCTTGTAATAATAGATGAAGAACAGAGTTTCGGTGTAGAACAAAAGGAGAAATTTAAGCAGTTGAGAACAAATGTCAATGTACTTTCTCTGAGCGCCACACCGATTCCGAGAACTCTTCATATGGCCATGACAGGTATGAAAGATCTGAGTGTAATTAACACACCACCGATTGGCAGGCTTCCGGTAATTACCTATGTAGCAAAGTACAGCAACCAGCTCGTGAGGGGCGCAGTGCTGAGAGAAATAAACAGAGGTGGTCAGGTTATATACGTTCATAACAGGATTCACGATATACAGGATGTGTATCAAAATTTGCAGCACATAATACCTGAAGCAAAAATAGTACTTGCACACGGAAAAATGGGTATTCGAAAACTTACGGAAGCTGTCAGAAGTTTCTATGAACATGATTCAGATGTTATTCTTTGTACATCAATCCTTGAGAGTGGTATAGACATACCAAATGCCAACACAATAATAGTTGATGATTCTCACAGATATGGATTGGCTCAACTATACCAGCTGAGAGGGCGCGTAGGAAGAAGTACTAAGAGGGCATTCGCATATTTTTTGCACGACAGTGAAATAAGCGAAAAAGCTCTGCAGCGACTTCAGGCTATAAAACAGTTGACCGGTTCAGGCAGCGGATTTCAATTAGCACTCAGAGATATGCAGATTAGAGGTGTCGGATCTGTTTTTGGGTTTGAACAGCATGGGAATATAAACGATGTAGGTTTAAATTTATACCTTGAAATAATGAACCATCAGCTTAAGGGCATAAAAAAGGAGAAATCTGAATCCAGGAAGTTATTTGTTGACACTGAAATGGAAGGTATTCCGGGAGAACTTGTGATTCCTCCGGATTACGTTGAAAGTCCACTTGAGCGTATGAGGATATACAGAAGATTTGCATCGTGCGAAACTGTTTCTGAAATAGATGGCATGGTGGAAGAGTTACATGATAGATTTGGAAAACTTCCCAATCAGGCACTTATGCTTGTCGAGTTGTTCAAGATAAGATTGCTTGCCAGTTCAAAACATATAAGGAAGATCGAATACAGGGACAATATTTTAAAGTTAATCTACGAAAAGCAACCATCTTTAAAATTCAAAGGAAAATTTATATGCAACGAGAGAGAAAAAACTTATTTCTTTTATAATGTTGAACCAGGCCAGGTTGTAGGCTTTTTGAAAGAATTATTATCTTAAATCCCAATTTTTTGAATAATGTATCTTCCTCTATTTTTGAATATGATTGCATCATAACGCTTGCTTTTCTTATCAGAAAGTTCTATAATCAATTCTTTTCCCAGAACAAGAAATCTTTTCATGCTATCTAATGGAACAAATCGATAATACCCTATGAATTTGATATCTTTCAGATTTCCTCTGTATTCAGTGAAAAATTTTTCCAGTGCACGCAAGGATTTTTCATTTTTTGGCAGCGGTGAAGAATGGAATCTTGAAATCCAGAGAACCGGCAAGTTTTTGCTTTTTATTTGTGCAATGATCATTTTACCGTTTAGAACCTCTGCAAAATTGAGATTTGATTCGCTCTTTATGCTTAAAGGTATTTCCCTGCTAAAAAAAAGCTGGGAAGTATTAGTTTTGCAGGTTAACATTTCTTGCTTAACAGAAATATCTGCTTTTGAGATAAGATTCCTTATCTTTACCATTTGATCTCCAAGATGCAATGAATTTACAGATAATGAATCTTCGCATAATTTCTGAAGAGGTTCTTTAACTACAACATTAACCGGTAGATCACGAATACGTGGATGCTTTATGAGGTCGGTTGTTTCTTTTACCTGTATGATCCCAAGCTCCATTTTCAATGTCTCTATTAACTGCTTGATGATCTGCATACGTATTCAAGTGCCTTTTCTAATCTCTGAAATGGTTCTAAAACATCGACTTGGTCAAGTATTTGCTTTAATTTTTCCTCTTTTTCCTGGGAAATCTGCTGTTTGGACACAAATCTTATCGCGCTCGATCCGTATGGTATCACACATTCTTCTGGAGACGATTCTGTCTCATCTGCAGATGGGATGAATGAGGACGTGAAGAATACATTCTCTCCGCTTTCAATGAGAACTGGATTATCTGTAAATATGATATCCGGTTTATTTTCGATTTTTTTCAGCAAAGATTTTGAAATTATTTCGACATGAAGGTATGTTTCGAGAGATTTCCCGTATAATATTTTCTGCAACTGGTTGGGAATTATCGGATCTGTGTATTTAAACTCATGTGGTATGCCAGATTCATCAACCACAAGCAGGCCACCAACATGCTTTTCATCTATCTTTTTGACAGATAAATAGCCTATCACAATCTCACATCCAGTATGGATCCTTTATTTTCTTCCTTATTCTGAGAACGCTGCTTTCCATAGCGAGAATAGTATTTTGCTCCTCTTTCTTCAGTGGAAGATTTTACAAGTTTGCCCTCAACAGGATTTTTCGGATTAACCATTCTCGCCTGTTGTCTTGACTTTTCGGTCATCTGAGAGTTTAACAGCTGTCCAGCAGCTAATTGTGCTCCTATGATTTGAGCAATATTTGAGGATACTTCATTTCCTCTTACAATAATTGTATGAAAATCAACTGGTGTTATCATTGTTATCCCCCAGGATATATCTTTTAATTTTGATCAGAGAACTTGATAAAATTTGTGAAACTCTTGATTCACTTACACCTATAACTGTCCCGATTTCCTTTAAAGACAAATCCTGCTCAAATCTTAATGATAGAACAAGCTGTTCCCTTTTAGACAGTGTTCTTATGGCTTCGGCCACCTTTTCCAAGATTATTTCTCTGAATGCGTTTTCTGATGGCTCATCATCTGCTTTGATGATATCAGAAAAACTGTCCATGCCTTCATATATAAACTCATCAAGTCGCAATAGTTGTTTTCTTACAGTTTCATCCAGCGCTCTTTTTACTTCATTTGTACTTAATCCTGTATGTAATGCTATCTCTTCAATAGAAGGGTGCTTGTTCAAGTGGTTTTCGAGTTCGTGAATAGCTTTCTCGACTTCTTTAACGTTCTTTCTCAAATTGCGTGGCATCCAGTCTATTTTTCTTAAATAGTCATACATTGCACCTTTTATTCTTTTTACCACGAAACTGTACATGCTTACACCTTTTTTCGGGTCGTACCTCCTTATAGCTGACAATAAAGCCAAAACTCCTTCTTGAATTAAGTCATCAACTTCTACATTTTTTGGTAATGTATGGAGAAGGTCCATCGCTATTCTTTTCACACTTGGTAGCATTTCCTTTATTATCTCTTCTTCGTTCGTTCTGTACATTCAATCAGCCTCTTTTCACACTTTTTCTATATTTCTATGATCTGAACAGTTTCTCCTCCTCCGACTTTTCTTATCAGCAGTTTTCCACTTTCCACATTGTATTCTATGCTCCTGGCTCTGTTCCCACCAACATCCTGGGCCTTCAAAGCTATGTGAAAATAATTCAGCCAGTAAATCACTGCTTCGATGTTTTTTTGGCCTATATTCATGGTTCCTGATTCAAACATGGAAGCTCCGCCAGCTATTTTTGCTTCTAATCTATGGTGCTTTGCTCCCATTTCAATTAATTTCTCTACCAGATATTTGATGGCTGTGTTTGCATATTTTCCCGGATTTCTAACTTCTCTATTCATGCTTTCGGGTAACATCACGTGCGCCATGCCACCAACGTGAGCGGTAGGATCTCTTAAACAGACCCCCACGCAAGAACCTAATCCGAGTGTTACTATAACAGCAGGGTTTCTTTCAACTGCTGCTTCACCAATTCCTATTACGACTTTCTTCATTTCAATTCCACCTTAGAAAAGACTTTTTCAAGACTCCCACGCCCTGGGATCAAAAACATGTAAGATGTAACTGATTCAATACCCTCGATTTTCAACTGGGTTTCAACGAAAATTACATCATCCTCGTAACTTGCACTCATGAGGATGGTTTCCGAGACTATAGCAGCAAGCATGTCAACTGTTAATTCTGGTGGTAGAGGATCGAGATACAGTTGGGTGAACTCGGCCAGGGCAGTTATATAAGAGCCACACATGATGTTACCAATTTCTTTTAGAGCAGATGAAGTTAATTCGTCTAATTTGGTTATGTCTTCACATTGATTTCCCAGAAGATCATATATGATTTTCTTTGCTGCGAATCTATCGAGTACAAGAAGTACATTCATTTCAATATCACCTTTCACAAACATCTTTATTCCAACGACCAGGTCTTCTGGTTTTGGAAAAACAAATATTATCCTCTCTATTGCTATTACCTCAGCATCAGGAACGGTTATCTCTATCTTTTTACCCGTCAGGGAAGAAAGAGCTGTGGCTGCATTTCCTGTGCCAATATTTCCTATTTCTTTCAGCAGATCAAGTTGTTTGTCTGTTAGATTCAATGTCCTGCCTCCTCTCCAGAAGAAGCTTTTTTCATTTTTAATTCCTGTTGAAATACGAACACAACCAAGGATTTTTCAAGTTCAGTGGAAAGGTCAAGAAACTGAACACCGTATTCATAGAGACCTGTTGTTTCATTTTTGCCATTAGATCTAACTATCTGAGCTTTTTGGCTGGTTAACCTGATACCTCCAAGATCCATGTTAACCGATATAGGTTGCCCGACAGAAAGGATATTTTTTGTGCACATCAGCATACCACCGGCGCTGAAATCGCGAGTTAAGAAACTATACTCTTTATCATCACCAGGAACAGTATAGGTTCCGTTCAGTACAATTGGTATTCTGACAAAACGCCTCCTTTGAATTCTTCTAACTTTGTCTGGTATAGTTATATACATTACCAAAAAATTTGACTCGTCTCTTCCGTAATCCAGAACACGCGAGCCAAAGGCATATACAACTTTGTCAGAAAGCGCTGTCACATAAATAGAATCTCCTTTTGGTAATGGGATAAAACGCCCTTTTAAGCTTGGCATAGCTATTTTTAGTACGTTCTTTTCAAAATAAGTTTCGTGAACCATACTTTTAAGAACCGTTTTTTCACCGTTTTTGGATTCTATTTCTATTACAATCAACATTCCGGGTTTGATAACACTGTTAGCATCAATACGTGTTACCTGATTCATTATTACACACCTCATCCAACTCCAAAAAAAGCTCTGATTTTGTCAAAAAATGAAAGTTTTTTGACAGTCTGTCGTTTTGTTATCATGTCAGCTATTCCGTAAATTGCGAGAGATGGCTGAGCCGTTTTTCTGTTTGTAACGAATGGAATTTGCCTGTTGACACTGTCTTTTACAAGCATATCATAACGAATCAGATGAGTGGATGTAATAGGGATGCCAGTGAATCTAGTTATCACTGAAATGAATCTATCCATAATTTTTCTTCCATCACGCATGTCCTTAACCATATTCATGACAACATGAAAACCATCAGGATCCACACCTTTGATGGTCATAAGTTTCACAAATGTATAAGCGTTCACAAGAGATGTCGGTTCTGAAGCTGTTACCATCACGAGGTGGTCTGAGCCGGCATAAAATCTTTCTAATTCTTCATTAAAACCTGGAGGAAAGTCGAATACTATATAGTCATATTCTGCAGAGATACGATAGAGATCATTATAAAGTTCTGTTTTATCTTCCAAATTAAACGCTATTAAATCCTCTACATCCATTCCTGTGCTTATTAAATCCACATCGTAAGGAGTTTGAAAGATAACTTTATCGAGCGAGATTTTCCTTTGCAGAAAATCTTTTATTGTATTTTTGGGGGTAATGCCCATAAGTATTTCGGCGTTCGCAAAGCCTGCATCGGCATCAAAGAGTAACACTCTCATGCCTCTTTGCGCAAGTACTATCGCCAGATTCACGGCAACTATTGTTTTACCAACACCACCTTTTCCACTTGCGACACTAACTATCCGGGGCTGACTTTTCAGAAGTCCTTCAGCCTGATTGCGCAACTTTCAGCACCTCTTTCGAAAGTATATGAGAAAGTTCCCTGCTATTAGCTTCAATAATATCTTCAGGTACACGCTGACCGTTTGTGATATAAGCCAGCGGAATACCACTCAGCTGTGAAATGTTTATTATATGCCCATAAGATCTGGTTTCATCCATCTTCGTTAAAATTGTATGCGTATATTTTGCTACATCAAATTTCTTGACTATATCCTTTAAGTCAGAGTATTTACAGTTCATGCCAACCACAAGAAAGCAAACACTTGGTGTAATTGTTTCTACGAGAGCTCTGAGTTCACTCATCTGTATATCGTTGTTTTGACTTCTTCCCGCCGTATCTATCAGGATTACATCGAAATCATGCATTGCATCCAGTTCTAATTTAGCTTCCTTGGGTGTATAGGCAACTCGCATCGGGATATCCATTATTGCAGCATAGGTTTTTAATTGTTCTGTAGCGGCTATTCTGTAAGTATCCAGTGTTAGAATAGCAACCTGTTTTTTGTGAATCAACTTTAATTTTGCTGCGATTTTGGCCAGCGTTGTTGTTTTTCCAACGCCTGTCGGTCCAACAAAAAGAACAGATTTTTCCAGAATAGGAACCTCAGTTTTAACAAAGGGGACAATATGTTCAGATAATCTTTGCTTAAAATTGTCATCGACGGGTACATCCCCATATGCTATGTGGATATATTCCATAATTTTATTTGAAACTACAGGGTCTACCTCATGTATCTGAAGAGCTTTGAGCAGCTTTTGCATATTTTGTGGTAAATCAACCTGCTTTGAAAACATCATTGATTTCATCTCTTGAAGCATTTGTTTTAGCTCTCTTATTTCTTCTTCCTGACGTTTTTCTCTGTTTTTAACTAAGATTTCCTCGAATCGATAGATGTCCTTGTTAGCATGCTGCTCATTTTTTTCTTCGGCAACCGCTGTAACTTCTAAAAATCTTCTGCTACCAATACCAAAAAAACCCCCTTTTTTGATGCTGCGAGTACTCAATATAACAGCATCTTCACCTAAATCTTTTTTAATTTGGTCAAGTGCTTCTCTAATATCATTAACCATATATTTCTTTATTTTCACAATCTAACCACACCTTCTACTTGCATTGTAACATCGTCAGGCAATTCCTCGTAAGCAATTACAGGGACATTTGGCAGGAAACGTTTAATTGTTTCAGAAAGATAAGGTCTTATGGCACCAGAGCAGACGGCAACGGGCGAAAAACCCTTTTTCATCAACGTTTCAAGCTGCTTTGACAGATTTTCCATGAGTTCCCTTAATATTTGTGGATTCAGTGATATCCTTTTCTCCCCATTTATATCTTGAAGGGAATCGGCTATCTTTTTTTCTAAATCATGATCAAAAGCAACGGCGTGGAGTTTCCCATCATCAGATATTAAAGGCTGTACTATCTGCCTTTTCAAGGCTCTCCTAATCTGTTCTGAGAAATATATGATATCTGTTGTTTTCTCGCCATATTCCAGAAGAGTTTCAAAAATCAAGGGTAAGTTTCTTATTGATACTCCTTCACTTAGGAGTTTTTGAAGTATTTTTTTCAGTTCAGACTGCTTCATAACGGATGGTATCAGATCACTCACGAGTTGCGGAAATTTTTCTCGTAATCCTTCTATCAACAGGTTAAATTCCCTTGCTCCGAGAAGATCAGCTGCATTTCTTTTCAAAACCTCAGTCAAGTGGGTTGCAAAAACTGTTGGGGGATCAACAACTGTGTATCCAAGCTTTGTGGCTTCTTCTTTACGAACAGGTTCGATCCAGTATGCGTTTAAGCCAAAGGCAGGTTCTTTAGCGGGTATACCTGCTATTCTTTCGGAAGCAGTACCAGGATTGATAGCCAGCAATCGATTGGGCATTAATTCATATTTGGCTATCTCAGCACCTCTTATTTTTATCAAATATTCATTAGGTTTGAGCAGAACACTATCTCTAATCCTTATTGGCGAAACAACCAGCCCCAAATCAAAAGCTATTTGCTTTCTTATCATAGTTACTCTTTCCAGTAAATCTCCGCCCTGAGATGGATCGGCAAGTGGTATCAAACCGTAACCTATCTCTACTTCTACTGTATCTGTTTGAAGTACATCCGCCACTTCCTGAGGTGTGCTCAAAATGGGTCTGGAAGGCGCAGATGGTGCAGGACCTGCCGGGGCAGTTACTGGCTTTTCTTTAACTGCCCTGGCTGTATAGATTGCGAGAATAACAAAGGTAAACCCAATTATAGTACTTGTTATTGGAAGAGGAGTTGCTATTCCGAGCAAAACCAATATTAAACCAGTAACTATCATTACTTTCCTTTCAGAGGAAAGTTCTTTCACAAGATCTTGACCGAGATTTTCTTTCGAAGCAGCTCGAGAAACAAGTATACCGGTAGCAGTTGAGACCAGCAAAGCAGGAATTTGAGTAACCAGGCCATCTCCAACTGTGAGCAATGTATAAACTTTAGCAGCGTCGGCTATTGAGAGTCCGTGCCTTATCACGCCTATCACAATGCCACCGACTATGTTAACAAGAACTATTATTATACTTGCTATTGCATCACCACGAACGAATTTCGTGGCACCATCCATTGCACCATAAAAATCAGCTTCTCTTCGTATATTTTCACGTCTTTCTCTTGCTTCCTGTTCTGTTATCAAACCGGCGTTCAGGTCAGCATCTACACTCATCTGTTTTCCGGGCATTGCATCGAGGGTGAAACGTGCGGCCACTTCAGCAATTCTTTCGGCGCCTCGCGTAATTACTATGAACTGGATAATAACCAGAATTATGAAAATCACCAGTCCCACTATATAATCTCCTTTTACGACAAACTCTCCAAATGTTCTTATAACTCTCCCTTGAAATTTGTCTCCCTCAAGGAGAATTAGCCTGGTTGAGGCCACATTAAGCCCTAAACGAAATAAGGTAATGATCAGTAACAATGTTGGAAAGGATGACATCTCAAGGGCGTGCCTTATGTACATAGTTGAAAGAATTATTACCAAAGAAAAGGCAATGTTCAAAAGCTGGAAGAAATCCAGCATGGAATCTGGTATTGGTAGAACCATTAAAAAAACTATTGATACCACAAGAACAGCAACAAAGACATCAAGATTTTTCATTTTCATGCTCCCTTAAATAAAAATTATATCAAACGAATTTTACCTGAGCGAATAAACGTACGCTAATATTTCTGCTACTGCGCGGTACATATTTGGCGGAATTTGCTCACCAATATCAGTTGTTTTATAAAGTTCGCGGGCAACTTGTGGGTTTCTGACTACCGGTATATTGTTTTCTTTCGCAATCTGTATAATCTTTTGAGCTATCTCATCTGCTCCTTTTGCAAGAACCACAGGTGCTTCCATTTCTTCAGATTTGTATTCTATTGCTACGGCTATGTGCGATGGGTTAGTTATAACCACGTCAGCTTCTGGAACTTGCTGCAGCATCCTTCCACGGGCAAGTCTTGCCATGATTTCACGCTGCCTCCTCCTTACTTCCGGACTTCCTTCGATCTCCCTGTACTCCTCTTTGATCTCTTGCTTAGTCATTCGAATGCTCTTTTCAAACTCCCATCTCTGGTAAAAATAATCCACTATGGCAAGAATAAAGAGTGCTATTGCACACTTTAACATGACTTCATAAGTAAGGTTAAAAATCAATTTCAAAGAATCTACCGTTTCCATGTCTGAGTAAAATCTGAAAAGTATCCAATTTGATCTGATAACGCTATAAGCTACAAAACCCACTATAACCATTTTCAGTATGGATTTCAGTAATTCAAAAAGACTTCTCATTGAGAAAAATCTTTTGAAGCCTTCAACGGGGTTTATTCTTTTTAAATCCATTTTCAGTGGTTTGAAGGAAAGTAAAAACTTTGTCTGCATAGCACCTGCGAAAATAACAGAGATGATAAGCGATAAAAATAACAAGACCAGTAAGAATATGGTATCTTTGAAAGATTGATATATCCGTCCAGATAAATTGTTCAAGAAATCGTTCTCTTCAAGACTGAAAAACAATATGCTTCCATTTTCCAGAAACATTATCAATCTTTGAAAGATGAATCTCATTACAAAAACAGCCACAAGAAATGTCACTGCCATGTTCAATTCATTTGATGTAGCAACCTGGCCTTCTTCTCGTGCCTTTCTTCGTCTTCGGGGGGTTGGCTTTTCTGTTTTTTCCGGATCTGCAAAAAGTTGTATATCTATTTTGAAAAGCTTCTTACAAAAAATTCCAGAAAATTTATAGTCCTGGCTGCTATTTGTGAAAAAACATCTGCCCATACTGGTATCATCCCCACCATTAGTATGAAGCCCACCAAAATTTTCAGCGGCATTCCAACCATAAACACATTCATTTGCGGAACAAGCCTTGAGATAATTCCAAGTGATATGGAAGTCACGAACATGAAACCAATCATTGGCATACCGATTTTCATGGCTATAGAAAACATTTCAGAGATTTTTTCTGTCAATACACTGACAAAATTGAAATCGATAAGCGTTTTAGATACAGGAATTGAGTTTAAAGAGTCAACTACCGCCTGGTAAATCAACAGATGTCCTTTGAGGGCAACGAAAATATATAACCCGAATACATATAATAATTCCCCATGGATAGGAACTTCTTCGCGCTGTGGATCGAAAACAGATGAAAGTGCAAACCCCATTTGTGTCCCAAATACCTCGCCAGCAATACTCAACGCTATAACTGGAAGGAGTGCCAGAAATCCTATTGTTAATCCGATTACATAATTGCTAAGCATTGATAACACGATCTGTGCCACGGGAGTATGCAGGGGAATTACTTCGCTGATTGATGGCAATACAGTCCAGCTTAAGAAAACAACAAGCAAAACTTTAACTTGAAGCGGGACGAACCAATCTGCAAAAAAAGGTGCTATTGTAAACATACCAGCATTGCGTGTTACAATCAAAACCCACGCAAGAAATTTTGTTTCCACAAATTCTCTAAGTTCCACTTCAAATCATTCCTATCAGTTTTTCCCACATTTCTTTGGCATATTCAACTATCTTTTCCAGCATCCATCCGCCCAGAAACATTACTGTCAGGAGAACCACGATAATTTTCGGGGCAAAAGTAAGGGTTTGCTCGTGGATTTGTGTAACAGCCTGAAAAATACTTATTATAAGTCCGACCACAAGGCTTATCAATAAGGCTGGTGTCACGACAACCAATACCGTCTCGATGCCATTTTTGAAAGCATCTATAAAAACTTCTATCGTCAATATTGATCACCTCGCGAAACTTTTTATCAAGCCAGAAACAAGCAAATCCCATCCATTTACAACTATGAATAGTAACACCTTAAAAGGGAGTGAAATAAGTACAGGCGGTATCATTATCATTCCCATAGCGAGTAATATACTTGAGACTATCATGTCTATTACAATGAAAGGTATGTACAGAAGCACTCCCATTTTAAAACCTATTTCGAGTTCACCAAGCACAAAGGCAGGTATCAAAATTGAATTTGGCGCATCTTCAATTTTATCAAATTTTTTTCCCACACTCGATGCGAGTAAGAAAACGTTATCTTCATTATGATGATCCACGAGTTCTTTCAGCATAAACTGCCGTACTCGGCCCATCATTCGCGAGAATAGCTCTTCATAGCCTATTTCTTTTTCCATATATGGGGTCAAAGCATTGTTATATATGTCATTCCATACAGGTTGCATAATGAAAAATGTCAAAAATAGGGCCAGGCCTATAAGCACCTGGGATGGAGGTGTTTGCCTTGTTCCAAGGGCATTTCTTAAAAATGAAAATACGACTATAATTCTTGTGAAAGATGTAAAAAGTATCAGTATACTTGGAGCAAGTGCGAGAATAGTAATGATTAAAAGGATCTCGAGTGTTGTAACCAAATCACGTTCATTTCCAACAGGAGAGATTTCGATGCCAATAGATGGAAAAGGCAATTCTTCCTGTGGATGAATTAGTACTGGTAGAAGCAGAAGAATAAAAATCAGGATCTTCCGCATCAACTTCCATCCTTCTTTTCATTTTTTCCAAGTTTTTTGAAAAAAATGCTGGAAAATTTTTCAGCTTCTTCCAAATGGTCGGCTTCGGACTCCGATAATTCTTTTAAAACAGTTCCACCGCCGGGGGTAATGAGTAGTACATAGTAGCTATCTATCAAACGAACCAATACTATCGAGCTGTTCCGATCCAGGTAGCAGCGTTCAATCACTCTGATATTTTTAGATGAAGCAAAAGGATTCCGTCTCCTGACGAAAAAATAAACAACACCCAGAAAAGCTACTAAAAAAGCGAAAGCAAGAAAAACTTGCCAGAATAACTCTCCTATTTCCCCCACCTCTATTAATTGATTTTTTGAAGAGCTTCTACCACTCTGCTGTGCTGGAACGGCTTGACAATAAAATCTTTTGCTCCAGCCTGTATGGCCTCTACGACCATTGCTTGCTGCCCCATAGCACTACAAACAATTATTTTTGCGTCTGGTGCGAACTCTCGGATTTTCTTTATGGCTTCTATGCCATTCATTTCTGGCATAGTTATATCCATAGTCACAATATCGGGTTTGAGTTCTCTGTATTTTTCCACAGCTTCAGCACCGTTTGAGGCTTCCCCAACAACTTCATATCCAGCTTTGGTTATGATATCCTTCAAAAGCATTCTCATGAACGCAGCATCATCAACTATGAGCACTCGTTTTGCCATTACCATACCCCCTCATTGCTATACTCGGAAGCAGCCATCAGTTCACCGAGTGTTTTTTCAAGGTTTAAGTAAACTATTAATTCTTCTCCCTTTTTAATAATTCCTTTGCTCTTTTCACCAAATTTCTCAAGTTTTTGTAATTTTTCAACTTCAGTGACTTTACATGTCAAAACACCTTTTACTTTATTGACAATGAAACCGGCTTCGACATCCTCGCAGTTAACAACAACCACCTTCTCCTCCAAATCATCACTTGATTCAATATCCAGCAGCAAATTGAGGCTTACAACGGGCACTATTCTACCACGTAGATTCATGACGCCCAATACTGTTTTTTTGGATTTTGGGACAGGCGTAATCTCCGGCTTCTCTATGACCATACTTACATAATCAACATCGAAGGCCATTTCCTGTTCACCTATGCTGAATACAAACACCTCAAATTCATTCTCGTTTGCCATATAATCCCTCCTGAAAATCAGACAATATTTGCTACATCTAATATCAGTGCAATACTTCCATCACCGAGAATCGCACCACCACTGAAGATTCTAACATCGCTGAAGATTTTCCCCAAGGATTTTATAACTATGTCCTCTTGCCCGATCAATGTATCTACTGCCAAACCGTATTTCCTGTTTCCTATTCTAACTATGACTGTGTTGTAAGTTCCATTCTCCTTATCGTGTGGAAGTTCAAGAACATCCCAGAGTTTGGCAATAGGTATTATTTCTCCTCTTATAACTGTCACCTGACGATCTTGGATTCTTTGTATTTGTTCTTTTGATATATTCAACGTACTGTCGATATTTGCAATTGGTATGGCATATACGTATTTATTCACTTTAACAAGTAAAGCTTGAATGATTGCCAGAGTAAGGGGTAATCTCATGGTTATGGTGGTTCCTCTATTTTTAACACTTTCAATACCCACGGTGCCATTTAAAGACTCAACGACATTCCTTACAACATCCATGCCAACGCCACGACCAGATAGCTCGTTCGCCTCAGTTCTGGTTGAAAATCCCGGAGCAAAAAGAAATTCATAAACTTTCTCATCCGGAAGAGTTTCGGCCTGGGATTCGTTTATAAGACCTTTTTCAATCGCTTTTTTTAGAACAGAGGCCCTGTCTATACCACGACCATCGTCTTTTACTTCAATAACCACATTGTTTCCTTCATGTCTCGCAGACAAGATCACTTTCCCGACGGGAGGCTTACCCTTTGCTAAGCGCTCTTCTTTGGGCTCTATTCCATGATCTATAGCATTTCTGAGCATGTGAAGAAGTGGTTCACCTATATCTTCAACGAAAGTTCTATCAAGTTCTGTATCCTCGCCTTCTATCACAAAATCAATTTCTTTGTCGAGTTGTTTTGCAAGATCTCTGACCATTCTCGGAAATCTGTTGAAAACGAAAGCAATAGGTACCATTCTGACCTTCATAACAACATTTTGGAGATCAAGTGTAATCCTATTTAATTGTGAAAGGCTCTCATCGACTTCTTTTATGTCGTATTTTCTCAAAGTATCTGCTATTCGACTTCTTGATATAACCAGTTCTCCCATAAGATTCATCAAATTATCGAGTTTATCTATGTCAACTCGGACCGTTTGAACAAGTCTCTTTTTTTCCTTGCTTTGTTCTGTTTTTTCCTCCTGAGTTTTCTCATCAATTTTCCTGACTTCTTCGGTTTCTTCTGCATAGTCTGCCAGTATATCCCGGATGGTTACTTTCTCTATCTCAGATATTGACATTAGTATATTACGAAGATTTTCCTTATCTTCCTTAATTATCACAATCAACTCTACATCCAGGTCAAATTTTTCCTGTTCTATATCTTCTACTGATGGTTCAGAATTGAGTATCTGGCCTCCATGGTCTTCTATCGCCTTAAAAACCATATACATTCTGACGGCTTTGAATTGAGTTCCTTCAGATAAGGTAATTGCAAGATGATAAGCTCTGTACCCCTCTTTTTCAGCTTCTGAGATGACTTTTTTTATGGAATCAGTTACAGTAATCGCTTTATTTGTCTTTTCTGCTGTTTTTTCACTTTTTTTCTCTGTTTGGATGTTCGATTCTACCTCGTAACTTTCCATCATGCTTTGAACATCAACATTGGGTACTTTGTCGGTGCCATTTTTAACAATTTCTGAGATCATTTTGTCGAGGACGTCAACACCAGCAAAAAGCTTATCAAGCAGGTCGGAATCCAGCGTTATTTTTTTGCTTCTGATTTTATCAAGCAATTGTTCCATTTTATGACAAAGTTTGGACATCGTTTCAAATCCCATTGTTCCGGACATACCTTTTAGAGTATGGAGAGCTCTAAAAGTTTCGTTTATTGCTTCCGAGTCATGATAGTCTTTTTCAAGCCTTAGCAAAGAGTCATTAAGTGTTTGTATATATTCCTTACTCTCATCAATAAAAACACTCAAATATTGTTCATTCATTACTATTCCTCCCGTTAGTTCTTGTGAAAATTATTATAACATGTTACTAAGACACTTCAAAATTAAATATAATCCATATGCCGATACACGTGATCTGAAGACATTTCTCTGTTGTGGGTAAAAAAGTCTTTGTATATCTTTAATCGATTCGCCTGCTATACAAAAATAAACAGTACCAACAGGTTTTTTCTCACTTCCACCGGTTGGACCAGCAATGCCCGATACAGCAAGAGCTAAATCGCTTTTCATTATTTTGCGAACCCCTTCAGCCATTTCAGCCACACATTGCTGACTAACAGCACCATATTTTTCAAGTATTTTGTTTGACACGTTTAAAATATTTCTTTTAACAGAGTTGTTGTAAGCAACAATTGCACCAAGAAAGACTTCTGAGGCTCCAGGAATATTTACTAACCTTGAGCTGATCATACCGCCTGTGCATGATTCAGCAATAGAGAGAGTTTGATGTTTCTTTTTTAGAAGTTTTATCACGGCTTCTTCAAGAGTTATATTTCCATAACCGATAAATTTTTCTCCTGTAAGTTCAATAATTTTTTTTGAAAGTTTCGTTAACTCTTCGGCCTTTGCTTTTGGGGCAGATAATCTGACTCTCACGCCATCAAAATAGGAAGCCTGAGTTGCTATTTTTACCGAGGTATCGTGCACAATACTGGTTATGATCTCGTCTAACTCTGCTTCTGGTATAGAAAAAAATAACATCGACAGTGTTGATAAATCTGGTTGAGGCTTGATCTCGTTCAATGCATTATTCAGCATTGGCTCCAATTCCTGCGGAGGTCCGGGGAGCAATACCAGGATTTTCCCCTTATGAAACACTAATTGCCCTGGAGCACTTCCAACATGGTTTTCCAGAATTTTTGCATTTTCAATTACCATAGCCTGTTTTGCTATGTTTGAAGGGACGTATCTATGGTATTTGGAAATTCTCTTTTCGATTGCTTTTTTGAGTTCTTCGTTCAAAGCAATTTTGAGTTTCAAAGATTCTGCAACTGCTTCGCGTGTCTTATCGTCTTCAGTTGGACCAAGTCCACCGCTCAGGACAATCACATCCGAATCATTCAGAGAATAGTTCACGGCATTCTTGATAGATTCGATATCATCATCAACAGATATTGTTCTAATAACTTTTAATCCAGCTTCAGTTAATTTATAACAAATGTATTTTTCGTTTGTGTTCAGGATAATTCCTTCGATTATCTCACTTCCAACAGTTATGATTGAAGCTGTTTTCATCATAAACCAGCGCGGGAGACTCCATCTTCTTTAAGATGGAAAGGAATGCGCTGTTTCCTCCTTTCCAATGAAATTACATAAACCACACAATCACTTCCAATCGTCTTTTGACGATAACTCAGGGATTATCCCTGTTAGTTGCTCATCCCCAAAGTTAGACAGGCTTGTTATGTGCAGATCACTGTCCCCACCCCTCAGGGCTGTTTAGACCTGCACGACAGAGCCCGGAACTTGAGCAACATCCCAAGGTGTACCTGTCTAACGTAGCCACTTGTGTGGCTGAGGGTAGTCAACCGGGCTTTTTTCAAGCCCCCGCTTCTACAGGCGGTGGGTAGTTAACAATATTGATCCTCCCTAAGGAATTATACAAGAAAAAACAGCCCGAAGGCTGTTTTTTCTTATTTGGGACGATTCTTTTTCATCAGTGAGAAAAACTGCGGACCGGCCAGAATAAGAATAATCATGATAAAGAGAATTAACGAGATCGGTCTACTGAGAAACGGACCAAAATTACCTTTTGTTTTTATCAGCCCAACTCTAAGGTTATCCTCGATCATCGGTCCAAGGATTAACCCGAGTATCATAGGTGCCAATGGGACAGATATTTTTTCCAAGCAATATCCTATCAATCCAAAGATTAACATTATATAGATATCAAAAAAACTATTTCTTATCGCATATGCTCCTATGATAGAAAAGAAGACAACAGCTGTTAGTACAATACCCGACCTTAGCCTCAAAATTAACGAGAAGGTTTTTATACCGAGCCACCCGATAGGTATTAACAGAATTTGAACCAGAATAGCGATTATAAAGAGCTGATTCACAAGCTCTCGTGATTCAGTAAATATCAAAGGACCTGGCCTCAAGCCATACATAAGCATTGCGCCCAAAACTATTGCTGTTATAGAATCTCCAGGAACGCCAAATACGAGAGCGGGAATCCACGTACCACCTATAGCAGCATTATTTGCACTTGTTGGCGCGATAACTCCTCGCAAACTACCTTTTCCAATGTTTTTGTCTCTTGATATGTTTTTTTCAACTCCGTAAGATACCCATGCTGCGATATCCGCTCCTGCTCCAGGAAGAGCACCTGTAAACGTACCTATGAATGAGCCCCTGATTAAAGTAAATATGTGTTTTCCTATCGATGAAAAGGCCTCTTTTATGCTGAGTTTTGATTTATCTTTAATAGCGGGAAGCTCTAAGTTTTCTGATCCAAGTTGAACTCTTTTCAAGACTTCTGAAAGCCCGAACAACCCTATCATCGCCGGGATAAAACTAACACCGTCCATCAGTTCGGTTATACCAAAAGTAAATCTCGGGTAACCAGTTGTAACATCTATACCTATAGTAGATATAAGTACCCCGATAACCGCTGAAACAAAACCTTTAATTGTATTACCTTTGCTCAGAACTGCCGCCATACTCAATCCGAATATACCGAGCCAAAAATACTCAAAATTTGTGAATTTGAGGGCAAATTTTGCCATTGGCGGAGCCACCATAATCAACAAGAAAACTCCTATTAATCCTCCGAGAGAAGAACAAAGTAAATCAAGAGTCAGAGCAAGAGATCCCTTTCCTTTTTTTGATAGCTCAAATCCATCGAGAGTGGCTGCGCCAGAAGCGGGAGTACCAGGAATTCTAAGAAATGTTGCTGGTATGTCTCCAGCAAAAATAGCAGTAAAAGACACACCTAAAACCATGGCTAATCCAGCCAAAGGATTCATGTAATAAGTAATGGGAATTATCAATGCTACTCCCATAGTTGCTGTCAACCCTGGTATAGCTCCAACAAAGACACCAAAAACCATCGCAAGTATCAGTGGAATTATTACATCGGGACTGATTACTTGTAGAAATTGGTTCACTTTATTCACCTCACAAGAAGAGAAATCAGCGCTCCTTCTGGCAATGGAATTTTAAAAAGTAATTGGAAAATCAGATATATCAAAATAGCCAAGATGGTTGAGTAAATTACTGACCGGTACCACTTTACATATAACAAAGTCATCAGTGAGCTTCCCAGAATTATTATTGTTAAAATCAGCCCAATCAGATTAACAAAAGGAACAAACAAAATAACACTCATTATTGAAAAAAGAACATTTATGACAACCCTTGTTGAATGCTTTTCCATTGATCTATTCTGTTTTTTATCCAGTGTTAATCTTATTAAACCAGTTACAGTGTAGAAAATGCCAAAACCAAAAAGAATAAATGCAAGTATTGAAGGAAAAAATCTCGGACCTGGCAATCTTTCTCCTCTAACGGCAAACTCAGGAAATGTTGAGGAATAAATAAAAACAAAAACAGACAAAATCACCAGTACTATTCCAAAAATCATATCCTTCGTAGTTGTGTTCATTTTTCACCATCCTCTTAAGGTGCATTGGAACTAAATTGTATGAGAAAAAACAGGTAGCCAGAAGGCTACCTGTTTATTTTGCGTATCCTCCAAGCTCTAAAACGTGTTTCCAGGCCCTGTCCTGCTCTTTGACAAATTCATAGAATTGCTCACCATTTCTCACCTTAATCCCAAATCCGTTTTTATTCATGAATTCCTTAAATTCCTCGGAGTGAGATATTTCAAGTATAGCCTTCTCAAGAATCTCCTTAATTTCAGTCGGAGTGTTTTTTGGGACAGCAATGCCTCTCCATGTACCAGCTGACCAATTTATACCAAATTCCTTTAGAGTGGGAACATCTGGAAATCTTGGATCTCGCTCATCCGCCATTATAGCAAGAGCCCTGACTTGCCCGCTTTGAATTTGGGATATAGCCTCAGCAAGTGAGCAAGTCACTACATCCACGTGACCGCCAAGTAATTCTATTAATGCCTGAGCAGCTCCAGTGGTTGGTATCCAAGTTACAGAATCAACTGATAATCCTGCTGCATCGAGCATCCCAATTCTGGCAAGATCCCAGATGCCACCAGAAGCTGTACCGGAAAAGAGGAATTTCCCAGGGTTCGATTTTATGTCTTCAAGAAGGTCATTAAGTGTTTTCCACGAAGCATCAGCTTTAACAAGAACTCCCGCTGAATCTTCATTCACCTGTGCTATATAATCAAAAGCTTCGAAAGAGAGATTTGTCAGGCCCATCCAGTGCATGGATGCAATTTCCATAGTCACAAGAGTTAATGTGTATCCATCCGGGGAGGCATATGCACCAGCACTGTGACCTACAGCACCGCCACCACCAGTTTTATTAACAACCACAAATGGTTGGCCGAGCTTTTTGCTCAATTCGTCAGCCAGGAAACGAGCAAGCCTGTCTGTCCCGCCTCCTGCGCCCCATGGGCAAATGATCGTGACAGGTTTTCTCGGATAATTTGCGGCCATTATAGCTATTGAGAAGGCCATTATCAGCAGGAATGTTACAAATTTTTTCATACTTTCCACCTCCGTATTCACTCTCGGGCTTCTTTGACAGCCTGAACGAGCTTCTTTGCCCTTTCAGCTATTTCTTTCCTTGAGCCTTTTGTTAATCCTCCCCCAACTCCAACAGCTGCTGCGCCTGCCTTAATCCAATCTTTGACATTTTCCACACTTACTCCTCCTGTCGGCAAAAGTTTTGCTTGTGGAAGCGGTCCATGAATGGCTTTTATATAAGATGGTCCAACGGCAGAGGCAGGAAAAAGTTTTATCAATGGAACGCCAAGTTCAAGTGCTTTGACAATTTCTGTTGGGGTGAGAACTCCTGGTATGTATGGTACTCTGTGCTTGTTACACAGTAAAGCAGTTTCCTCAGAAAGATTCGGAGCTACTATGTATTTTGCACCAGCTTCTATTGCTATCTTGGCTGTGTATGGGTCAAGAACTGTACCAGCTCCAAGTAAAATTTCGTTTCCAAGTTCTTTATCTATCTGCTGGATAACTTCTACCGCACGCGGCACACTGAATGTAATCTCAATAGCAATAATTCCACCTTCTTTACATGCATGACAAATTTCCACCGCTTTTTCTGGAGAGTCTGTTCTAACAACGGCTACTACGCCACTTTCGATAATTTTCTCAACAAGATCCATGACCTCATTCCTCCTTTCAACCAGGACTTATTATAAACCACGTTTAATAAATAGGCAAAAATATTATCTAATAGGAAATCTTAAAATATGGTGCGTGAAAACAGAAACAAATGTACCTTCTCTGACGTGTTAACATATTTGTTGAGGAAAATAAGCGATTCCTGGGAGGGAAATTGATGTACTATGCTCTGGTAGGATACGGTGTAAGTAATAAGGCGTTGTGTGAAAAATTGATAAGCATGGGACACAAAATTTTCGTAAGTGAATTAAGAAAATTCACAGATGAGGAGAAAGAATGGTTTTCTAAAAAAGGTATAGATTTTGAGGAAGGCAAAAACAGCGACAGGATATGTGAAGCTGATAGAATAATAGTGAGTCCTTCGGTTAGATTTGATCACCCTGCTCTGGCAAAGTGCAGAGGAAAAACTTTCTCAGACATAGAGGTAGTTTTGGATATGAATAAACCTAACTTTGTGATTGCCGTGACAGGTTCAAATGGAAAAACTACGAGCTGTAAATTGTTATCTTTCGTTTTTCAAAAACTTGGTCTGGATAGTTACGCCTGTGGAAACATCGGTACTCCTGCCGCTGATGTGCTTGGTTTTAAAACGAAATACTTAGTACTTGAGATAAGCAGTTTTCAGCTTTTCTGGTCAAAAATGTTGCATATAGATATCGGTGTGGTACTGAATATTCAACCAAATCACCTTGACTGGCATCCTTCTTTAGAGCATTATGCAAAATCAAAATTGAAACTACTTGAGTTTTCTAAAACGGGGATTTACAACTGCTCTGATCAAAATATAATGAAATTCATTTCTGAAAAATCAAATCTTTGTGCTTTCGACCCATTAAAGATTCGTAAGGTTGATGATGGTATTGTTTATGAAGGTGAGTACTATACTTTCAAAAATGATTTCTTGAAAACACACCAGAATCTTCAAAATTTATCAGCGATTTTGAAAATATTCTCTGTGATGAATTTTGATTTGAAGCAGGTTCTGGAAATACTCGAGGATTTCAAGCCTTTAAAACATCGCATGGAATTTGTCGATGAAATAAACGGTGTTGTTTTTCTGAATGATTCAAAAGCCACAAGTTCGGCTGCTACCATATCTGCCCTTGAAAATTTCAACTCAAGAAACGTTATTTTGCTTCTGACGGGCAGAGGTAAAAACGAAGACTACGCAGACCTGATAGCCCAGATAAAGCGCAAAGCAAAACACGTAATTGTCTTTGGGGAAATGGTAGAACTGCTTCGAGATGAGTTGAAATTATCAGATATACCGTATACGATATCAGAAAACATGCAAAAAGCAGTTTTAAAAGCATTTGAAATATCCGAAAAAGGCGATGTAGTTCTACTCAGCCCAGCAGGTGCAAGTTTCGACATGTACAGAAATTATCAGGAGAGAGGAGAACATTTTATAAATATGGTAAAATTACTAAGGGGGAAATTACTTGAATGAAGCGATTTCCGTCCTCTTGGTTGTTGCTATTTTGATCTCTGTGGGAATTGTGGCTATTGCAAGTATAGATATAGCTGCCCAGATGAATGTTTTTGGCAATTTCTCCCGTGACCTGCTTTACTCTCATGCCGGCAAGCTCTGTGTTGGTGTAGTTTTAATGATAATTGCATCAATGTTTGATTATCGTAATCACATCAAATTTTCATGGTTCTATTATTTTTTTGCCCTTGGATTGCTTTCACTTCCGTTTTTCTTTCCCGGTGCTAACGGTTCCAGAAGGTGGGTGAGTATTTCAGGTGCTAATTTTCAACCTTCCGAGTTTGCAAAAATTATTTTCATTATAATCATAGCAACTTATATCTCTCAAAACAAAGAGCGAATGGGAGAGTTTGTGAGTGGTTTTCTGAAACCCCTTCTGTACAGTTTTCCTTTTTTTGCTCTCATAGTATTAGAACCAGATTTGAGCACGACGATGATATTCATATTTCTGGCTTTGTTAATGCTTTATTCTCATGGGACGAAAGGGAGGTATATATTTCTTACTCTTCTTGGTTTATTTAGTGTATTTTACATAGCCGGTAAAACAGGAATTATCTTGAAAGATTATCAGATTTGGCGCCTCAGAACATTTATAAACGGTCAGGTACCAGAACAGGTTTCAAAAGCTCTTCAGGCTATAAGAGAAGGTGGATTGACTGGTAAAGGACTTGGCATAGGTGAGGTAAAAGTTTCTGTGCCTGCTGTGGTTTCTGATTTTATACTTGCGGCTGTTGGTGAAGAACTTGGATTAATTGGCATTCTGGGGATTATTATTTTGTTTTTTATTTTAATTGCTTTGCTTTTGAAACACGCAGAGAAATTACAAGATACTTTTGCAACAGCTTATATTTCTGGTTTTTCGTTTTTGATCATGTTACAGGTCATGGTTAACCTTGGAGTAGTCACAGGTACACTACCTGTAACAGGAGTTACCATGCCATTCATGAGCTATGGTGGGAGTTCTATTGTGACTATGATGGCAGGTCTTGGTATAGTTATAAACATACTTACACGGGGAAGTGAAGAACCTTGAGAATATCTGCAGCGGGTGGAGGTACAGGAGGACATCTTTACCCAGCAGTTTCTATTCTTGAAAAATTGGCTGAAATGAAAAAGTTAGATGTCACATATTTTTGTTTAGAAAAGGGAATCGAAAGCAAGATATTACCATTAGAACATCCTGAGTATAAATTGATAAAAATTGATTTGAAGGGACTTGAAAGACCTATATGGAAACCAAGTAATTTTACCAGGCTATTGAAAATTTCTCAATCCGAGAGTATTATAGCCTTGGAAATTAAACAGTGTGACTTTGGTCTGATGACAGGTGGATACATATCTTATCCAGTTGGAAAGGTTTGTAAAAAATTGAAGAAACCTTTTTTTATTCAAGAACAGAATGTGGTACCAGGACTTGCAAATAAGGCTTTGAGTCTATCAGCTAAGAAAATTTTTGTAGCCTTCGATAAAACTGTTGAGTTTTTTCCAAAATCCGTGCGAAACAGAATTTTAGTTACAGGAAATCCGGTGAGAGAGAAGGACAATGAAGAAATGTTGTTTGGAAAAGACTACGTTCTTGTTTTAGGAGGTAGCAGAGGTAGTGAATTTATAAATAACTTGATGGAGGAAGTTTACAAAGTTGAGCACAACTTGAAATTCGTTCACAGTACAGGAAGTAAAGAATGGGTAGATAGATTGTCAATTTTTGAAAATGTTAAAGCTGTTGATTACATATACAACGCATCTGCTGCCTGGAAAGGTGCCAGAGCAGTCATAGCACGGGCGGGTGCTACAACAATTGGTGAGATGTTATATTATGGTTTACCAGGTATTCTGGTGCCATGGGATGGCGCAACAGGATCACATCAGCTTTATAACGCACTTGAAGTTGAAAAAATGGGAAAAGCTTTGGTGCTTAAAGAATGCGATGCTACTGTTTCAACTCTGTTGAAAAAACTTTATCAAGTTTTGGAGATGGATAAAAAGCCAAAGATGAAAATCAATCCAGCAGAAATAATAGCAAAAACTATCCTGGAGGAATTGAAATGAGAATTCATTTTGTGGGAATCGGTGGTATTGGAATGAGCTCTTTAGCTTTACACAGCAGATTAATTGGCGAGGAGGTTTACGGTTCTGATATATACGAAAGCGAACAAACAGAGATTTTGAGAAAACTTGGCGTGAAGATTTTTATAGGACACAATTATAATAACTGGCTATATCCTGACATAGTTGTTCACACCCCCGCTGTACATTCTGACAATCCCGAGATAATAAGAGCACGTTCTAATGGCATCAGGGTTGTGAGCAGATTCGAATTTTTGTATGATATTTTGAACAATGGCAAAACCCAGTTTGCAGTTACCGGGTCAGATGGAAAAACAACAACAACAGCAATGCTTGCGCACTGCTTAAAGGTTCTTGGAGAGGATCCAACAGTGTTCTTAGGTGGTATCCATAGATCACTTGAATTCGGTAATTACCGTCCTGGTAAAGGTCCATATGTTTATGAACTTGATGAAAGCCAACCAGAATTTTCACGCTTTTCCCCGGATTACATGATCATAACAAATGCCCGTGGCGATCATCTTGAAAACTACAGCGGTGATAGACAGTTGTATAGAGATTGTTTCAGGTCAGTAGTAATGAGTACTCGCAAAAGTGTAGTTACCTTCTCTGAAGATGAAAATACTTCTGATCTTGGAACGTGGACATTCGGCAAATCGATAAATAGCACATGCAGGTTGATAGATAGAAATAGAAATGGATTGTTTCAATTTGCGAAGATAGAAATCAACGGAAAAGAATACAACTTGACTTTAAAGGTACCCGGTGAACACAATATTTTAAATGCAATGGCAGTAATCACATTATTGTGGAGCGCCGGACACGAAGTTGAGAAAGTTTTAAAGGCACTTGAAGATTTCACAGGAACTTACAGAAGATTCACAGTGACGGTTATAGATGAAAAGCGAAAAGTTTACATGATAGATGATTATGCGCATACGCCAGATGAAATAAAATCTTTGCTTTCTACAACACGGGAAGTTTTCCCTTCTCAGAAAAGAGTAGTTATCTTCCAGCCACACAGATACAGCAGATTGATGAGAGAAGATGGAAATTTTGCGAAAGCCCTCAAGGATGCTGACGAGATATATATTACAGAGGTTTACAGTGCATTTGAGCAAACAATTCCCCAGATTTCCTCGAAGGTCATTGCAGATGGTTTGGTCAGTTATGGTAAAAAAGCGCAGTACGTTGCCGATGCGGATTTATTAATTGAGAATTTCCAGCTTCAGGAAAATACAATCTATCTTTTTGTCGGTGCAGGTGATATTATTAGGATCTCTCAAAAATTTGCAAAGATGCATGCCAAAAAATAAAGCGGCCAGAGTGAGCCGCTTTATCCAAGAGATCTTGGATCAAGTGCATCGCGCAAAGCATCACCAACAAAATTGAATGATATCACCGTGATAAAAATGAAAATACCTGGTATCAAAAGCCACGGTGCTTTAGTCATAACGTAAACATCCTGAGCTTGAGCGAGCATCAATCCCCATGAAGCGGAAGGCTCTCTGATTCCCAATCCCAAGAAACTCAAACCTGCTTCACCGAGAATATAACCTGGAATTCTCAATGTTGCATTCACAATTAAATAAGTTGCTGTGTTGGGTAAGACGTGTCTTGCAAGCACTTTTCTATTTGGTAATCCTATAGCTATAGCTGCTTCCACAAACTCTCTTTGCCTTATCGAAAGAACCATACCTCTTATGACACGGGAAGTACCCGCCCATCCTATGAATGATAAGATGAAAACCAGCAATATGTATATCTGAGTAGATGGTAAATCAAGTGGGAGCATAGCACGCAACATGATCATCAAATAGAATCCAGGTATTGACATGATTATTTCTGCAAATCTCATCAACCCTTCATCAATAAGACCACCATAGTACCCGGAAACTCCGCCAAAAAACAAAGCCAGAGCAAATGTTATAACCATTCCTATAATTCCTATGGAAAGAGAAATCCTTGAGGCAAAAACTATTCTTGACCAGACATCTCTTCCGTAAAGATCTGCTCCAAGTATATAAAATCTAACATATTGATTGTTGTCGTAATTATCCACACCGAATAGGTGAAGGTTCATGGGGAAAATCCATAAGAGCTTTCCTTCCCAGCTTTTAACGAACCATTTGACGGGGTAGGTTTTATAATCGTAATCAATCACTTTGCCTTTTATCATTTCGAATTTTCCATTCTTTTTTACAACAATTGTATCGAGTGTTTCAGTTATTGCAACAGCTTCTATTTGATCTTCATCAGTTAATCCAAATCTACTGCCATAGCTTTTGAAATACATTTCTTTTGCAACGGCTGATGAAGTTTCAATTCTGCCAGTACCTTTTGTGAGTGTTTCTTCGTTGTAATCAAAAAGGAAGTAATCAGAAATCTTTGGTGTTTTTTTCACATCATGCCATTCTCCATTGATTTTAATGCTTTCCACAGTATTTATAGAAAATTTGAAACTCTCGACACCATCATTCCCAATTTCATAAACTGCTGTTGAACCGTCAGCATTTTCCACGACCAATCTCCTGGGAAAGATCATTTCCTTATAACTTCTCTCATAGGTAACTTTGTCAACGTAGGTGATTACCGGGAGGATATAAGCTTTTGTCTTTGTTCCTTTGTAAGATCTATGAATTCTCGTTGGTGGGGCATAAGTATGTTTTAGCGATTGATCTATCGGATTATAAGGAGAGAAAAAGTCTGCAAATAGCGCGAGCATGTACAGGATTATCAAAATGCCAAGGGAAATCACTCCAAGCTTGTGTCTGAGAAAAGCACGCCAGATAAGCTGGCCTCTGGTCATATATTTTTCTTCAAATTCTATCTTCTGGTTGTTTTTCGCCTGAGCCATCTAAATCCTCCTTTATCAACTCAATCTAACGCGCGGGTCAACCAGTGCAAGCAAAATATCCGCAACAAGATTGCCGATAACCAAAAGAATGGCACTGATCAGACCACTTGCCATAACTATATACATATCTTGTTGAATCAATGCTTGGTATATAAGTCTTCCCATTCCTGGCCAACCAAAAACATTCTCGATAAACAAAGCACCTCCAAGTAATCCAGAAATACTGAAACCAAGAAATGTTATCATCGGGTTTATTGCATTTCTCATCGCATGTTTAAATATTACTACTCGCTCAGGCATACCTTTAGCCCGAGCAAATGTAACGTAATCTTCATTCAATACATCAAGTAATGAACCTCTCATATATCTCATCAAACCAGCGAATGAGCCTAAACTCAAAGCAGTCGCCGGCAGGATTAAATGCCATAATATGTCTTTGAACCTTTCCCATGTACTCAGAGAAGAATAATACACAGATTTCATACCTGAAATAGGAAACCATCCTGATTTTGCAGCAAAATACAGCATTACGAGTCCTAAGAAAAATTCTGGTATGGCAACAAAGGCAAAAGCCAGGAAAGTCAGCAGTTTATCTGCAAATGAGTATTTTTTCAGGGCAGAAAAGACACCGAGTGCGATGCCAAAAATCCAGGAACTTGCGAGCGAAATCAAAGAGAGAATAAGCGTTGCAGCAACACGTTCCCAGATAAGATCTGAAACGGGTCTACGGTAGGAAAAAGAATAACCTAAATTTCCTTTAAGCAAATTTTTCAACCATACGAGGTACTGGATTACGGGTGGTTTATTTAAACCAAATTCTTCTTCCATCGCTTCAAGTTGCTTTTGCGAAACAGATGGATCGAGTCTGTACTGGTCAAGAAAATCTCCTGGTGCAGCGTACATGATCAAAAATATCATCATAGTAATTACAAGAAGCTCTGGAATTGATATTACAAGTCTTCTACCTATGTATTTGAGCAAACTATATCACCTCGTTAGACATGGTGGGGCCTTAGCCCCACCAGATTTTTTATTGTTCTTTCCAGATCCATTCTTCGTTCCAGGCCCAAATACCACCAAAGGCAGTCGGCTCTGCGTTGTGAAGTTTATCTGTATATGCATACAGGTACAGCTGCTGGATTGTGTAAATAAGTGGAAGATGCTCAGAAACAAGTTCTTGGTATCTTGAGAACATTTCGTAAACTTTTTGTTGATCAAGAATTCTAACATTCTCTGTGAATATTCTGTCTATCTCTGCTTCCCATTCGGGCACTTCATAGATGTCTGGGCTCACAAAATCTTTGACCTCCGGGCTGTAGTTCCAGAAGTGCAAAGCGCCATCCAACTTCCAGACATTTGCTCCACCCTGAGGCTCATCTGAGCCGGTGAGACCAATAACGATTGCCTCCCAATCACCTGTTGAAACCAGTTTCTGAACCAGTGTATTGAAATCTATCGGAGAGAAAGTGACTTTTATTCCAAGTTTAGAAAGTTCGTCTCTGAGTATATTACATACACCCTCTCGGGTGGTGTTCCCAGCATTTGTCATGAGTATAAACTCAACCTTGTTGCCATCTTCGTCTATAAGATTACCATCTTTATCCCAGCTGAAGCCGCCCATCTGGAGCATCATGCGCGCATAGTCAAGATCATACGGGTATTTTCTCAGAGCATCATCGTTGTAGTAAGCCGCTGCAGCTGCGCTTATGGGTCCCCATTGTGCCGTACCAAGTCCAGCCATCAGTGTATCTATCATTGCATCTTTATCCATAGAGTAGGCTATTGCTTTTCTGAAAAATTCATTTCTGAACCATTTTCTTTTGACAGGATCCGGACAATTGAAGTTAAGTGTCAGGAAAGTTGTACCAAATGTTGGCCCACCTGTTCCAACTATCCAGCCCTTTTCTTTTGCCTTGTTTTTAATATCCGGATAGAATTGCGCGGTGACTCCGTAAACATCAACTTCTCCGTTTTCAAAAGCAAGTCTGATAGCGTTCAGGTCAGGTATAATTTTGAACACAAGCCCATCCAGATAAGGAAGCTGTTGACCATTTGCATCTTTTTTGAAATAATAAGGATTTCTTTCTAATCTTACGTATTGATCTGGTACATATTCGACTGGTATATATGGTCCGAGTCCCACAAGTTCTCTCTTATTGATTGATTCTACTGTCCACATTTCTTTGAATTTTCCTTCTTTTACCCACGGCTCGGCTATATGTTTTGGAAATATCTGAATACCGGCGGCATATCTAACAGCAAGTCTGTATGGTTCTTGATAGACTATTCTAACAGTATAATCATCGACTTTTTCCGCGACAGGCAATCTTCCCTGTGAGTCTTCAAGAAGATCAGCCATGTCATTTGGTATATCAGGGTTGCAATAAATTTCATTCATGCTGAAAACAAAATCATCTGCTGTAAAAGGTGTGCCATCAGACCATCTTACTCCTTCTCTTAACCAGAGTGTGATGATCATTTTTTCATCGTCTGTGACCTCTAACTCGCACTTTTTTGCCAGAGCAGGGTGCATTCTTGCATAATTATCAAGCTGGATCAATGTCTCCATGAATCTGTCAATGACATCTGTGGAACTTGTTTCCTGTGCAACGACCGCATTCATCGTTTTTGGACCACTTCCAAGCGATGGGATGATGAGTGTACCACCGTATTTTCCTGTCGCGTTAGCACCTAAGTACGGTGTGTTTTCGTCAAAGTACACGTATTTTTCGGCTGCAAAAACCGATACGAAGATTAACACAGCAAATACTACCACAAGAAACTTTTTCATCCTAAAACACCCCCTATTTCACCAGGTGGCATGCCACCCAGCGATTTTGAGATATTTTTTTGAATTCTGGATACTCTTTCTCACAAATTTCCAATTTATACGGACATCTTGGATTGAAGAAACATCCACTTGGTCTTGAAATAGGACTTGGCACTCCTCCTTTCAGGATAATCCTCTGCCTTGCTTTTTCCACTTTTGGATCTGGTATTGGTGTAGCAGAAAGCAAAGCTTTACTGTAAGGATGAAGTGGTTCATCAAAAATCTCATCGGTGTCACCCAGCTCAACTATCCTACCAAGATACATTATACCAACTGTGTCGCTTATAAATCTTACGAGTCCCAAGTTGTGTGATATGAACAAATAGGTAAAACCGAACTTTTCCTGAAATTCGAGGAATAGGTTTATTATTTGAGCCTGTACAGAAACATCAAGAGAAGAGGTTGGTTCGTCAAGTACAAGAAACTCCGGTTCTATAGAAATAGCTCTCGCAACGGCAATCCTCTGCCTTTGTCCACCGCTGAATTGATGTGGATATCTATCGAGATGAAAAGTTTTTAATCCAACCATCTCCATCAATTCCTTGGCTTTTTCATAAGCTTCCTGCTTTGTTTTAACAACCCCATGAAACAACATGGGTTCTGTAACGATCTGTCCAACAGTCATTCTTGGGTTTAGTGAACCCATTGGATCTTGAAAAACTATCTGCATTCTCCTTCTGAATGGAAGAAGGTCTTTATAACGGAGTTTTGAAATGTCTTTTCCATCGAAGGTAATTTCCCCGGAAGTTGGATCTGTTAATCTCAAAATAGTCCTCGCGGCTGTCGTCTTTCCACATCCAGATTCTCCAACCAGAGCAAAAGTAGTTCCTTTCACTATTTCAAAACTTACGTCATCAACTGCTTTTATCTGAGCCACGACTTTTTTTACCAGAAACCCTTGCTTTATGGGAAAATATTTCTTTAGCCCCTGCACATTCAAAAGAATTTCAGGCACCTTCTTTGCCACCTCCAAATGGATTGAAACAGCGCACAAAGTGATCAGGTGATATCTCTACCATTTCTGGTATTTTTTCATTACATTTATCAATGTTTCTCGGGCACCTTGGAAGGAAAGGACATACTTTTGGAATATCTATCATCCTTGGTGGTTGCCCGGGTATTGGCTCAAGTCGATCTATTCTTTTGTCAACACGTGGAATACTTCTTAACAACATATGTGTATAAGGGTGAGCAGGGTTGTAGAATATATCATCCGAATTTCCTATTTCCATTTGTTTGCCTCCATACATAACAATAATTCTGTGGGCCATGGATGCAATAACTCCTAAGTCATGTGTGATAAAAATTGTAGCAGTATTAAGTGTTTGCTGCAAATTTTTCATCAAATCCAGAATCTGAGCCTGGATAGTAACATCAAGAGCAGTGGTTGGTTCATCTGCTATAAGAACAGATGGATTGCAACTCAGAGCAATAGCAATTACGACTCTTTGCCTCATTCCACCACTGAATTCGAATGGATATGATTTCATTCTTTTCTCTGGTTCTGGAATCTGAACCAGTCCGAGCATTTCAACGGCCCTCTTATAGGCTTCCTGTTTTGATACCTTCTGATGCTGCACAATTGTTTCTATTAATTGATCCCCGACTGTATAGAGTGGATTTAAAGAAGTCATGGGGTCTTGAAAGACCATACTTATTTCTTTTCCTCGAATCTTATACATTTCTTTTTCATCAAGCTTAAGAATATCCTGATTTTTGTAGATTATTTCTCCTCTAACTATCTTTCCTGGTGGTTTGATAAGCCTCATAATAGATTTTACCGTGACACTCTTTCCAGAACCTGTTTCGCCCACAATTCCTAAAACTTCTTTGGGTGACAGATCAAAACTCACATCATCGACAGCTGCGACAACGCCTTCGTCCATATAGAAATATGTCGAAAGATTTCTAACAGATAAGACTTTGTCCAACTTCATTTCCCTCCCGATTCTGTTGACAAAACTGCTTCTGAATTTTTCGCATCAAATGAAAAAGAAATATCACCATCAATTTCTTTTACAGATAATGGTATCAAAAGATAGCCGTTTTCGAAAACATTTTCACCTTTTCCAAGAATACTCTTTATAACTATGTATACAATATTGTTGAAATCAAAATAACCCTCTGGTTCTACAACAAATGTAGATTTCTTGTTAGCAAAAGTGATCTCTATCATTTGTACAAAAGGGAAAGACTTCGTCTTGATCGATACATTTTCTCTTTCAATGATAAAGGATAATACCATGTCTTCAACCTGTTTTGCAAGTTCACTGTTCCATGTAAGTCTATATATCTGGTCCGAATAAATTATTTTGTCGTCAAATACGATCATATCTATTTGCCCGGAATCTTTCTCCATGTATGGAACATCAAGCTTCTCAAGAGACAATCTCACTGACTCACGAAGTCGTTCAGAACATTTGAACTGTACAGTAAGTTTTCCCGGATTTGTGATTCTATAAAAAACAAGCAATAAAGCAACTATCGTCAAAACAGCTATCCAGCTTAACTTACTTCTCATCTGATCTCACTATATGACATGCCACATAGTGATTTGGTTCGATCTCTCTGAGTTCCGGTTCCACTGCAGAGCATTTATCTACTGCCATGAAGCATCTTGTATGAAAACGACAACCTGAAGGTGGATTTATCGGACTTGGTACGTCTCCCTTGAGGATTATGCGCTCCTTTTTCACATTTGGATTTGGTATAGGTATAGCGCTCATCAAAGCCCGCGTATACGGGTGGAGAGGATTATCAAATAATGTCTTTTTTGGAGCAGATTCAACAATCTTTCCAAGATACATTACTATGACTCTGTCGCAAATGTATTTTATCACTGATAGATCATGCGAGATGAACAGATAGGTAAGTTTGTGCTCTTTCTGGAGGTCTTTCATCAAATTGATTACTTGCGAGCGAATTGATACATCTAAAGCCGCAACTGCTTCGTCGGCTATTATAAGTTTTGGAGACAGGGCTAATGCGCGGGCGATACCTATTCTCTGTCTCTGCCCCCCTGAAAATTCATGCGGGAATCTATAGATATACTCGCCACTTATTCCGACATCTTCCAACGCAGATTTCACTTTCTCGATGACCTGTTTTTCGCCGTGGACAAGTTTATGCGTTACAGGCCCTTCACCGACGATGGTTTTCACTCTCATGCGAGGATTTAGAGAGCTGTAAGGATCTTGAAAAACAATTTGCAAATCCCTTCTGAATTTTTTTCGTTTTTCGTCTACATTTGACAGAAGTAATGAGATAAATTTTGAATCAGATTCTTTTGAATGATCAAAATAAAGTTCAGCATAGTGTCTGTCCACGCCACTCAGTGACTCAATGACAGATTTCGATGAACCTTTCTCCTCAGCCAATCTTCGGAATCTTTGAATGTAATTTTTCTTCAAATATTTTTTTGCCCTGTGTGTTGGAAGAAAAAGATATGTAGTGTCTTCATTTTCCACAACGATTCTTCCGGAAGTCGGTTCGTAAAGTCGAAGCAGAGTCATTCCAATTGTGGTTTTTCCACATCCAGATTCTCCAACGAGCCCGAGGGTCTCTCCCTCATATACATCAAATGAAACGTCGTCAACGGCTTTAACATGAGCTACAACACGTTTGAAAACCCCTGCTCTAATTGGAAAATATTTTACAAGATGCTCAATTTTTATTATTGGTTTCATCCTACCTCACCAACCTCTTTTTTCTTTGCTTCTTCAACTTTATGCCAGAAAAAACATCTCACAAGATGCCCTTTGGCAACTTCAACAAGTTCCGGTTCTTCTTTTGTACATTTTTCTTCTTTAAATTCACATCTTGGATTGAATTTGCACCCTGATGGGAATTTCAACGGGTTTGGTACAACACCAGGTATGTTGTACAGACGAGTCTGTTCTATATCAAGCCTTGGAATAGCGTGCAGCAATCCCCAGGTATATGGGTGTTTTGGATCACCAAATAATGTTTTAACTTCTGCATATTCAACGACTTTTCCGGCGTACATAACTGCTACTCTATTTGCATTTTCAGCGATTACTCCCATATCGTGGGTAATCAAAACGATTGCCATACCGTACTCTTTTTGCAGCTGTTTCATCAGATCCATTATTTGAGCCTGGATAGTGACATCAAGGGCTGTAGTTGGTTCATCTGCTATCAAAATCTTTGGCCTGCATGATAATGCCATTGCAATCATTGCCCTTTGTCTCATCCCTCCTGAGAGCTCGTGGGGATATTCATCAACTCTCTTTTCCGGCTCAGGTATGCCGACTTTTCTCAATAGATCAACAGCCATTTTTTTTGCGGTTGTTTCATCTACTTTCTGGTGAAGTACTATAGCCTCAACTATCTGCTCTCCTACCGTAAAAACGGGATTTAGTGCAACCATTGGTTCTTGAAAAATCATTGCAATGTCTTTGCCTCTTATTTTTCTCATCTGTTCCTCTGGTATTTTTGTTAAATCAATCCCGTTGAAAATTATTGAGCCATCAACTATTTTCCCCTTTTCATCTAAGATTCTAAGTACAGAGAGGGATGTAACACTTTTTCCACAACCTGATTCTCCAACTATGCCGAGAGTCTCTCCTTGATAAACTTCGAAATCGACACCATCAACAGCTTTTACTACACCGTCTTCGGTATAGAAATACGTCTTCAAGTTTTTCACAGTTAGTATCGGTTCGTTCACAGTATCACTCCTCATCCTCTGAGTCTCGGGTCAAAGACGTCTCGCAAAGCATCACCAACGAGATTCCATGCAAGTACAAAAAGCACCATAGCTGTTCCGGGGTATACTATCGCGTACCAGTATTTGAAAGCTTCCCCCGAGGCACCGAGAAGCCAGTTTCTTGCAAAATTCAAAAGAGCTCCCCAGTCAGCGTATCCCACAGGTGCACCGAGGCCGAGGAAACTGAGTGCTGCCGCGGTGATCACCAGAGATCCTATTCTCATTGTAGCTTGTATTACAACGGGAAATATAGTATTCGGAAGTACATGACGAAGGATTACCAGATAATCGTTCACACCAAGAGCACGTGCTGCTAACACATATTGTTCTTCTCTTACCTGAAGTATGTTTCCTCTTATTAACCTTGCGGTCGCCATCCAACCAAAGACTGTTAAAGATATCATAACTTTGTCCAGTCCCATTCCAAGAAAAGCAGTGACAACTATAGCTGCCAGTATATATGGGATAGAGAGAAAGATATCTGTGATTCTCATCAAAATTTCATCAAGCCATCCTCCAAAATACCCCGCAATTGAACCTATTATCAGTCCAATAAGTGTTGATACAAGCGTTACAATCAGTCCTACTTTAAAAGCTGTTCTTGTACCCCATACAACTCCGTAGAATATGTCCCTACCATCTATTACCCCAAATGGGTGCCCTTCAGCAGGTGGTTGTGGAGTTTTGTCCCAGGTTACTATCGGTATCATGTACGGATCATACGATTGAGGAGGGCATATCAGCGGAGCAAATATCGCTACTATTGCAAAAAAAATAAGTAGCGAAAAACCAAGAACAGCTGATGGATTTCTCAATAACTTTTTTATGATTCTTCTGGTCTCTGTTCTCACATCAAAACCTCCTCAACTAAAGCGTATTCTTGGATCTATAGCAGCATAAAGTATATCAATTATAAGATTACCCACAACAAGTATCAGGGAATAAAAAAGGGTTGAAGCCATGATAGATGCATAATCAAGCTGGGTAGCCGCAGTTGCTGTAAAACTTCCCATACCGGTTCTGTTAAAGACCATTTCTACGATCACAGTTCCTGCAAAAAGCTGTATGACCATAGCCCCTCCAACTGTTACAACGGGTATCATCGCGTTTTTTCTTGCGTGTTTGTGTATAACCACGTTTTCTGCCAGCCCTTTTGCTCGGGCTGTTCTTATGTATTCTTTCGTAAGGACTTCGAGCATACTTGAACGTGTTATTCTTAAAAGATAGGCCCACCAGAGCCAGGAAAGGGTCATTATCGGAGCAATTAAATGGCGTAATGCATCGACAAAAACATCGAATCTTCCATTTAATAAAGCGTCAATGGTTATTAAAGACGTATACCTGTTGAATTCTGGCGATTTCACCACAGCCTCTGCCCAGAAACTCAGATTTCCTGGAGGAAACCATCCAAGAACACTGTAAAAAACCATCAGAACAACCAAGCCGAACACGAAATCTGGAAAACTCCAGCCAATAACTGCAAAAATTCGGACAAAATGATCCACGAATTTGTCCCTATTCACAGCGGCTATTATTCCAAGCCACACACCAACAAACACAACAGGTATAATCGAATATAGCGCAAGTTCGACAGTCCATGGCAACCTGTTCAATATAGCATCTTTTACAGGTTCTTTGCCAACAACCGACCATCCGAGATCACCAGAGAGGGTATTTTTAAGCCATTTTAGATATCTCATAACGACCGGATCAGTAAGACCGTATTTTTCTTTTATTTTCTCTAACTGGTTGGGCGTTAATTTGTCAAGCAGTCCGGGATTTACGTATGCTGCCAGAAGTCTGTCAGAACCAAGACTTTGAACCATCCCGAATACTATCAGCGATATTCCAAATAATATCAACGGCAAAAGCAAAAGTCTTCTTATGATGTAAGCTGTCAAAATCTCTCACCTCCATCAAACTTTGAAGCGATCAGAAAGATTTCTCAATTCTTCAACTGTTTGAACCATTTCATCAATTTTTCCTGTTAGACCTTGTGTCTGTTCTGCCTGACTTGAAATTGCATCGGCCATTTTATCCATAATTTTTACAACTTCTTCTGTATTCTTTGAAATTCGATCAATCGCGCTGCTTATTTCTTCCACAGCGCCGCTTTGCTCCTCGCTGGTCGCTGCTAAATCGTTTGTCATTGAAACGAAACTTTCGACACTTTTAACCATGCTTTCCATTTGATCGACGCTTTCTTTCAACGTAATCATTGAATTTTGTAGCTGATTCACAACTTCCTGACCACCCTTAGCTACAAGTTCTGTTTGAGATTTTATTTTCTTCAGGGTATCAGCTACTTCCTGTGTAGCTTTTCTGCTTTCTTCAGCAAGTTTTCTTATTTCGTCAGCAACTACCGCAAATCCCTTGCCTGCTTCCCCTGCTCTGGCTGCCTCTATTGCCGCATTGAGCGCTAAGAGATTGGTTTGTTCAGCTATATTGTAAATGACATCTGTAATTTCTCCTATTCGATTTGATAGATCGACAAGTTCTTGAACAACTCTCATAGACATCTGGCCTTCTGCAGCTGCTTTTTCCATAGCTTTTGCAAGTTGTCTCATAGATTCCTCCGTTTTGATTGTGGTTGATCGAACCCTTTCGGAATTTTCAGCAAGTGTTGAAGCATGCTTGGCGGTGTTCTCGGCGCCGGATGCTACTTCTTCCATGCCAGAGTTGACTTCTTCAATCGAAGAGGATATATCTTCGACATTTCCGTTAACTGTTATTGCAGACGATTTTGCTTCTTCAGATAATCTGATAGTATTCTCAATGCTGAGTTTTAAGTCTTTGGAAAATTGTTCCATCTGGAAACCGAGATTTTTGATTTTCACAATGCTTTCTTTCAGGCTATCACTTACAGCCGTGAAAGCTCTGGAAAGCTCGCCTATTTCATCTTTGCTTTCAAAGGTCTGTGATGCGCTCAGATCTCCCTGGGCAACGCGTTGAGCGTTCGATGTCAGCAACGTAAGAGGTTTTGTGATTCTGCGTCCAAAAATAATTCCGACAACCACACTTATTCCTATAACTAATGCTGCTACAGTCAGGGTTATCCAGAGCGTTTCAGTGAAAACTGAGCTTATTTCCCTGTGTGGCAGAGTCAGAAATAAACCCCATCCAGCAGATTTTATTGGTGAAAAAGCTGCTACCCTTCTATCTCCATTAAAAACATATTCTGTACTTGTAGAATCGCCTGTCATAGCAATTTTTTCGATAATAGACAAAGAATCGCTTATCTGGCTCAAGGTTTTTCCAATGTACTCCTTTGCAGGGTGGGCAATCACCATTCCCGCATTGTTGACGAGATAACTATATCCTGTTTCTCCATAGGTACATGATTCTATCATCGACCAGAATTGTTCTTGAGGTATTATCGACACTAATACGCCAGCAGTGCTCCCATCGTAAGATATCACCCTTGAGGCCAGGGCAACTGATCTAACACCTTTCCAATCAAAATTATCCTGCACAAAGAAATCTTTGTTTTCTGAAACTACTGCTTGAAAAAATCTGTAACTTGATACATCAGTCTCTTCTTCATCCTTATATGTGAACGCTTTGCCAGATGTGTTAGCAAGTATGTAATCCGAAAATCCGAGTTTATTAAATGTATCCGCGTGTGATTTAAGGGCCATGCTCACCATGGATTTTTCAAAGAGCATCAAATAGCTTTCAAAAGTTGAAGCTGCATTTGCAAGTTCAGACTCTCTTTGCATAAACCAGTGATCCAAAACCAAAGCTTCCCTATCTACCTTTTGCTCAATTGCACTGAGCGCAAAACTCATCAATCGATCTTTTGTGGTGAAAATGTTTAATACGGTAACCACTGTTACAGAAATCACCACGAAAACCACGGTAATAAGAATAATTTTTGTACGAACTGACACAAATTGCACCTCCTCTACGCCCTTGCGACACAATACACATAGACTTTCTGAACACCAGATTTTCTGAGTAAATTGACGCACTCTTTGACTGTTGAACCAGTGGTGTATACATCATCAATTAGTATAAACCTTCCGTACATTTTTCTGATGTATGTGAAAGATTCCTTAGCCAGAGCAAGTCTTTCAGAAACGGACATACCTTTTTTAGTTGATTTTGCATAGGAATCAAGAATTTTTACGACTTTGATATTTAATGATTTTCCAATTGATTTAGCAATCAACCCCATTGTATCAAAACCACGACTTTCAAGAGAAGAGAAACTCGAGGGAACCCATGTAACAAAATCGGCATCATGCTGGTAGCGTGTAATAGTTTTAAGTAACAGTTGTGAGATTAGTTTGTACAATCTCCAGTGGTGTCCGTTTTTGTAAACGAGGATCAATTTTTTGAGCATGGATTCATATCTACCATAGAAATATACATCGAAAAATTCATTTTTTTCTCGTAATGGCACAGGACCTCGGAAAAGCTCTGAGAGGCAAGATTGGCACAGTAGTTCTGTGATCTTGATATTTTTTCCGCATAACAAACATTTATTTGGAAAGACCATTTCTAAGAAATTCAAGGTTAGTACAACCTCGATTTTTTAGTTTTTGTGAACACATCAAGAATTTTATCATAAATCTACAGCGAAAAGCTCTCTAAGAATCTCAAAAAGTTTTGCATCATACTTTGAACACACAAGAAATGCTTTTGCACATAATTTTCTCCTGTGTTGTAAAACAACATCTCCACATGTATCTATTGATTTGAGAATTTCGTCATAATCTTCTGGGTCGCATACAGGAACAACATCTCTGTAATTTTTGGCAGCGGCTCTTAAAAGGGCCACACCACCTATATCAATGCTATCAAACAGGGTTTTTTCATCAGATGACTTTTCGATTGGTCTGAAATTAATCACAACCATATCTATCGGCTCGGCACCCAGTTTATAGAGTTGTTCTAAATGCTCTTTGTTTGATAGTTGAGCAAGAACTCCGGCAAAAATTTTCGGATGGATGGTCTTCACTCTACCATTTAAAAGCTCTGAAAACCCTGTAATTTGGTCAATATTAGCCACATTAATTCCCTGTTCTTTCAAATATTTCCATGTTCCAAATGTCGCGGTGATTCTTATTCCCATGTCAGTGAGTTTTTTTGCAAATTTAGCAATATCTGTTTTGTCCCAGACGCTTATCAAAGCTCTTTTTATATTCGTAAAATCACATCCTTTCGATATTAAATTTTATCAAAAAAAGGCGGCTTGAAAGCCGCCTTTTCAAATAATATTTTTGTTTAATTCTGTTTATCAGGCATTATCAAATTTGCAATTATTCCAATAATAGCAGCAAGGCTAATACCTTTCAGTTCAATCAATCCGATCTTTAAAGATGCTCCTCCTATTCCTATCGTAAGTATCAGTGAGGCTACTAAAAGGTTTTTTGGTTTTGAAAAATCGACTCTGGCATTTACAAGTGTTCTGATACCAACTGAGGCTATCATGCCAAAAAGAACAAGACTTATACCACCTATTACAGCAGTTGGAATAGATCTGAGAATGGCACCGAATTTAGATACAAATGCTATTATAATTGCGAATATTGCTGCTCCTCTTAATACTCTTGGGTCATAAACTCGAGTCAGTGCAAGAACCCCTGTGTTTTCGCTGTAAGTTGTGTTAGCCGGACCACCAAATATCGCTGCAATAGCAGTAGCGAGCCCATCTCCAATTAATGTTCTGTGAAGCCCAGGATATTCAAAGAAATTTCTTCCAACAACCGCTCCGTTCGTTGTAATGTCGCCTATGTGTTCCATAAAGGTTGCGATAGACACAGGAGCAATTATTGAAATAGCCGTCCAGTTAAAGCGTGGAAAAATAAATTTTGGAATACTAAACCAGGATACTCTGACTATAGAGGCTGTATCTACCTCTCCTGTTATGAGTGAGATTCCATACCCAACTGCCACACCTGTTAGAACAGGAATCAGGTTCCAGAATCCCTTTAGAAAAACAGAGACAATTATTACTGTGAATAAGACGACAATTGCTATCAACCAATTTGAACTTGCCATTTCTATTGCGGTTGGGCTTAATGAAAGACCTATTACCACTATCATAGGACCTGTGACTATCGGTGGAAAAAGTTTTTTCACTTTGTCAACCCCGATTAGCCAGACAATCAGCGCAAATAAAAGATAGGCAAGCCCTGCAACAAAAATTCCTCCAGTTGCGAAAGACAGGTCATTGAATTTTTCCTTCACCATGAGAATGGGAGCTATGAAAGCAAAACTGGAACCGAGAAATACTGGAACTACCCCTTTAGTTATCAGGTGAAAAACGATGGTCCCGGTGCCTGCAGTAAATAATGCAACAAGAGGATCAAGACCTGTAAGCAGCGGTACAAGAACTGTCGCACCAAACATTGCCAGAAAATGTTGAAAGGAAAGCACAAGAAACTTTAGACCACCAACTTTCTGCTCGGTGAGCGTGATCTGATCCACAAACATCCTCCTTTCTGCCCTCACAGGAGCAAATTAAAGGAACCCTTAGACAGTTTATCACTGAACGTATGTTGTGTCAATTACAAAAAAACCCCCGTGAGGGGGTTATCAGAACTTTTCGAAGGTTATCTTTAATGGGGTTGGATTTGAGAGATTATCAGATACAGGGCATCTCTCTTCCACAGTTTTCAACCATTTTTCCAGTATTTCAGGGGAAGCATCTGTTTTTACTTTCATTTTGACATTTATTTGTTTATAGCCTGCCCTCTCTTCAGATGATTTTCCTTGAAATTTGGCAGGATTCAACGTGCCCTCAATCTCTATTAATAGATCCTGCAGTTTAACATCCATTTCCTTAGCGACAAGGTTTCCGACGACGTTTAAACAACCTGCCAGTGCTGCAAGAACATACTCGACAGGATTTGCTCCTCTGTCATCTCCACCAAGTTGTGGCGGCTCATCAACATACATTGTGAAATTTCTCGCTTTCACAGCTACCCTTGTGGCACTCTCAGATTTTGCAGAAATTGAAAACTTTATATCCATACATTTCACCTCCAGTATTTAGAATATCATTACGTTATTCCGATTATATTACTCTAATTTATCGGTTCTGTTCACTATCAGCTCTGTCAGGACTTCTACAATCTTTTCTTTCGGTATTGTTTTTACAATCTTGCCTTTCATGAATAAAACTGCTCCATTCTTTGTCCCTGCCACACCAATGTCCGCGTGGCCTCCTTCACCGATTCCATTGACCACACATCCCATAACCGCGACAGTAAGGTTATTTTTTTCAACAAGTGCTTCGATTGTTTTTGCTATCTGCTCCACATTTATCTCACATCTTGAACATGTTGGGCAGGCGATAACTTGGCCTTCTTTTCTCAAATGGAGCGACATAAGAATTTTTCTGGCTATTATGACTTCTTCGACAGGGTCACCAGATATAGAAACTCTGATTGTATCTCCTATGCCTTTTAAAAGTAGATAACCTATAGCGATTGAAGATTTCACAGTAGAAGTTATGTGAGTACCTGCTTCAGTCACACCAAGGTGTATCGGATAATCTACTTTTTGTGATATGTATTCATTTGCTTTGATTGTTTCAATAACATCACTGCTTTTCGCAGAAATAACGATGTTATAGAATCCTTCTTTCTCCAAAATTGAAACTTCTTTCAAAGCAGATTCAGCCAGAGCAGTTGCTCGATCATGCTTTTGCTCGTAATCTTTTCTTAGAGACCCACTGTTAGAACCAACGCGAATCGCTACTCCATAATCTTTGGCCACTTTTGCAAGTTCTCTGATTTTCCACTCTGGACCGATATTCCCGGGATTAATCCTGATTTTATCAGCACCACTTTTGATGGCTTCTATAGCAAGCTTATGATCGAAGTGAATATCGGCTATGATTGGAATTCTCACTTTTTGTTTTATCAATTTTATTGATTGAGCACTCTCCAGGTCTGGTACTGAAACTCTAACCATTTCACAGCCGGCAGACATTAAATCATTGATCTGTCTGATTGTTTTCTCTACTTCCTGTGTTTTTGTATTTGTCATAGATTGAATCACTACTGGATTATTACCGCCCAGAAAAATATTTGCTATTTTTAGTGTTTTGCTCATCTGCCAATCAACCTTCCAATGTCCGAGAAGGTTATAGAAAGCATCAAAATTATAAGTATGACGAAACCCACAAAATGTATGATGCCTTCAATTTTTGGGTCTACTCTCCTGCGAGACACAATTTCAATGAGCGAAAATACAATTCTTCCGCCATCAAGAGCAGGCAATGGTAAAAGATTTACGATACCGATGTTCATTGTTATAAAGGCGATCAATGTTAGAACCTGTTCTAATCCAACTTTTACTGCCTCTCCTACAAGGCTTACCAAACCCACCGGGCCAACCACGCCATTCTGTTCCTGCCCGCGAAAAACACCGATAAGAGTTTTATACATCAAAAATAAAAGGTTATTGCACCTGTCTACTGCAAGTGAAACCGCTTCAAAGAAATTGCTGGGTTTTATATTTGAAGCATATGGCTTGAAAACCCCGGCACTCTCCATAATTTGCTTAATCAAATCTCTCGACACATTGAGAAAAATTTGCTTTCCATCTCTCAGAATTTCTACATTCAATTGCTCAGGAAACCCTTCGTGTACCCAGGCTATTTTTTTCCCTTCGATCTCTAAATAAATGCCACCATCTCCGGTAATTATCGTCTGATAAATTCTGGAGAGATCCACGCTACTCTGAATCTTGATGTCCTCTATGGAAACAAGCTGGTCGCCTTCCTGAAAAGGTCCTATGGCCTTCTGAAAGATATTTGAGACACTTGCAAAATAAAAACCCAGAGCATACCTCTGAGCGTCGTATTGATATTGTTTTAACAGTCCCTTCAATTGAGTTGTGTCGAAATCTATCACGATATACTGATTTAAAAGAGCGGCAAAATTACTCATTTCAAATGGCTTTCCTGATATAGCTTTAATGATTTCTCCAGGTTTACCAGTTGTATCACTTAAAATAAGAAAATGGGACTCATCAAATAGTTTCGGTTTTGCGGATAGTGTGATTTTTTTACCATTTCTCAGCACTTGTATTTGTAATTGTTTTCCCTGTCTGATAATTTGGCTGACTGTATAGGTATCATAGACTCTTTTTCCATTCACTGAAAGTATGATGTCGTCAGCCATTAATCCGGCTTCATAGGCAGGGGAATTTGCTTCCACAAGAGCAACAGTTACAGAAGGTATGCCCCAGAATCCAACAATAATTACGAAAAGAGCGTATCCAGCGAGAATTGAAAAAAGAGGCCCTGAAAAAAAGATTAAAAGTCTCTGCCAGGCTGATTTGCTGTAAAGCCCAACAATTCCTTCCTGGGTTTCTTCCATTGGATCTTCTCCGGCCAACCTCACATATCCACCTATCGGAAAAAGATTAATTCTGAAGGCGGTTTTCTTGCCTTTTTTTTCATACAATTTTGGTCCAAAACCAATTGCAAATTCAAGTACATCAACACCAAATATTTTTGCAAAAATAAAATGTCCCAGTTCATGTACAGTTATGATCCCAACAAGAATAAGGAGAAAATATATCACAAACATCTGATCACCTCTAAAGCTTTTTTTCTGCTTTCTTTATCTATTTGAATAAGATCTTTTAAATCCCTTACCTGTCCATTAGTCGATTCTACAACCTTTTCAATAACCTTCGGTATATCCGTGAATTTTATCTTTTCTTTAAGAAAGTTCTGAACAGCAATTTCATCACTTGCGTTGTATGCAGTTCTTTTTGCATAATTTTCGGAGATTTCATACAATAATTTAAAAGCTGGATATCTTGTTTCGTCAACATTTTCAAACGACAGGTTTGTATTCACAAGATCAGGCCATGAAGGTTTTTTATACTTTCTCTCCGGATATGTAAGTGCGTAAGCTATGGGAACTTTCATATCGGCAAAGCCGAGATGTAACTTGATGGTACTGTCGCAAAGAAGTATGCCTGCATGTACTATGCCTTCTTTATGTATAAGTACGCGTATTTTCGATATTGGTATGTTGAAATACTCGGAAGCCTCAAAAACTTCAAACGCCTTGTTGACCATCGTGGCGGAGTCAACAGTTATTCTTTCCCCCATTTTCCATACAGGATGCTTCAACACATCTTTGGGTTTTGCGTTGTGAAGGTTGTGCAGTTCCCAATCTCTCAAAGCTCCTCCAGAAGAGGTTATGATAACTTCTTCAAATGGTTCTTCATATATCTGCATCAATGCTGTGTGTTCGCTATCGACAGGAATTAGATTGGTTTCACAATTTTTCAGTTTTTCTTTTATAAGCCAGCCGCCACAAACAAGAGCTTCTTTACTTGCAAGGAGCACTCTTTTCGATACTTCTATGGCTTTTAAGGCCAGAATAAGACTCGAAAAACCTGGTATAGCTACAAGGGTAATATCCGGTCTCAGCTTTTCGAGCATTTCGATAGCTAAATCATATCCCCGGGAGGTTGATATTAAGTTGCTCAGATTGTGTTTCTGTGATATGGCATCAGCCAGATCCTTATTTTTGTGATATGTTCCACCCAGAATGTGAAAATTACCTAATGATTGGATTACTTCAACAGTCTGTATACCTATTGAACCAGTTATTCCCAGTATCACGATGGTTCTATTATCCATCTGAAATAAACCACCTTTCCTTCTTTGACAGAAATTTTTACTCTGTTTTTTTTCGCAATGTTGCTGATGCCGAACGGCTTTTCGCAAGGCATATCAACGCAATTGATTTCATATTTGAAGCCGCTCAAAGTCACGCATTTGGCGTTGCCACACACCGGCAGGATAGACCATTTCTCGCCAGCTTTTGATTCGAGCACAAGCTCATCACATACCACGCCCATTTCCAATTCGTGATCTTTTGCAACTATCTTAACATTGTTCTGCTTGCTCATAATAGATATCAGAGCCAGCATCATGTCAAGTCTTTCTCCACGCCATCCATGTATAATAATCTCATTTGCCCCGAATTCTAAAGCTTTTTTTATAGCTAATTCAGCGTCTATTTCATCTTTATCTTCCGGATAAAGAAATATGCTCACCCCTTTTTTTGACAAACCATCAAGTACTTCTTTTTGAACAGAATCTCCATCTCCAACGAAAATATCCGGAACTATTCCAAGGCGAAAAAGATAATTTGCTCCTCCATCGACAGCAATGATCAAGGCATTTTTTTCTATTTTGGGATAATCTTTCCAAAGATATCTACCATTGAGAAATACAAACGCCTTCAAAATTTACCATTCCTTTCTAAAATCTCTGCAGCCCTTCTTCTATAATTGTTCACAGTTCTTCGACTTACTTCGATACCTTGAGAGTTCAGGATAATAGTTATTTCTCTGTCAGTTATTGACTTGCCTTTTTCAAGAATGATCTTTGCAATCTCGGCTGTGAGATAATCACCGGCTACATGCCTGCCAAAAAAAGTTTTAAGTTCAAAGATTCTGGAGGGTGTTTTGACGTATTTTCCGGAGATTGCTTTTGAAACCGTCGAAATACTTATATTCATGGTATTGGCAATATCAGTCATCTTAGTTTTTTTCGGATAGGTGGATTTTCCAAGTATGAATAGCGCATTTTCTTTAAGCAACGTCTTTCCAAGAAACAGTAGCAACTCTTTCCTGCGATTTAAAGCTTCATTCAGAAAAGAGATAATCTTAAGCTGGGTTTTAGTAGCATTGCGAGGTACTTTCATCTCAAAACTTCTTACAGATACATTTAAATCTTCAGTAATTATTATATCTGGTTCCACATATATCGAGGCATCTCCATATCCTGCAACTTTTCCATCCAGAATTCCCTCAGGACCAGATTCTCTTATAGCATCAATTGCTCTTTTCACGATCTGTTCAGAAACGCCAAATTTCTCACATATCTCCTGTACTGAAACAAGCATTTTACCTTTATTGTCAAGATTGTAAGCAATATACTCTGCAACTTTTTCTGTTTCATCGTCAAGATTTGCAAAGATGATATTTTCCATGATCTCTTCTGGGAGTGACTTTTCATAATCAACAACTGTTTCAACAAATGACTCGTTTTTTTCTGGAATTTGTACATCGAGACTTACACCCGAGAAACTGTTTTGCAAATACTCAACAAGCGCTGAAAATGGTAGCTCTATTATTTTGAAGAAAGCGTTTTTGTTATAAAATGCAGTTGTTTCTATCCGCAGCCTGTTTTCCATAAATTCACCTGCTTTTTTATGTTATAAACATGGCATCGCCAAAAGAATAGAAACGATAACGCTTCTCGATGGCTTCTCTGTATGCCTCCATAATGAAATCATATCCAGCAAAAGCTGCAACAAGCATCAGTAGAGTTGATTTGGGAAGATGGAAATTTGTTATCATTGCATCTACAATTTTGAAGTTGAACGGTGGGTATATGAAGAGCCTGGTTTCTCCTTCAAGCTTGCCATTTATTCCATATTCTTCCAGTGCTCGAACCACAGTTGTCCCAGTTGCTATGACGCGGCCACCAGACCGTTTAGTTTTTTCTACTAACTTAACAGTGTCCTGGCTAATTTGATATCGTTCTGGATGCATTTTATGATCCTGAACAAATTGGGTCTTCACCGGTCTAAAAGTACCAATTCCGACATGTAAAGTTATCTCTGTAACTGTCACACCAATTGACTTAATTTTTCTCAAAAGTTCTTCTGTAAAGTGAAGTCCAGCTGTTGGAGAAGCAATTGCACCATTTATTTTCGCATAAATTGTTTGATATCTTTCTATTGGTATCTTTGAGTGAACATATGGAGGTAGAGGAGCTTCACCGAGCTTAAAAAGATCTTCATCAGTGGTTTCAAATTTCAAAGTTCTCATTCCCTGATCAGCTTTTGATAAACACTCAGCAGTGAAAGTTTCAAAATTCAGAATATCTCCAGGTTTCACCTTTTTTCCAGGTTTAACCATGCAATTCCACAAATTCGTTCCAATTTTCTCAACCAGAAGTACTTCAATTGTTGAATTGGCTTTTTTTGCGAAAAGCCTTGCTGGGATAACACGTGTGTTGTTGAGTACCAGCAAGTCCTTAGGATTCAGATACTCGACTATATCTCGAAATATCCTATGTTCTATATTCCTACTTTTCCTATTCAAAATCATCAAACGCGAGGTATCACGTGGTTCGACAGGGTTCTGAGCTATCAATTCATTCGGTAAAATGTAATCGAAGTCAGAAACTTTCATTCAAAAAACCTCCTTGGATCTATTCTCAAAATACCTGGATTCCATTCTGAAAATCTATCACTGCTGATAACAATTGCCTTTTTCTGCATTGATAATTTTATTATCAGTTCATCTGCTGGGGAATGCAGGATGATTGAAGGGCTGTGGTACCAGGGAGAGTCTGTGAACCCTGGAAAATACAATATATTTTTGTCAAAAACTATCAAAAATGGATAGTAGAATTCTTTGTTCTGAGAAATTCTTTCGAGAATGAAATCGATATCGAATATCCTCTGTCTGTACATAACAATGTTACTGCCATCCAGAATCATTGGGCAAACAATTCTACGAGTTAGAATTGCTTCGATGTATGGATGACATCTTAATTTTTCGATTACAGATGATCTTTCAATGTAACTGAGATCTAAATAAAGTTGTTTAAATGTTTCAACATCACCGAGATTATAAATCGTTAATTGGTTGATTTCATTGACTAACCAGTCTATATTACTGTTTTCAGCTTTCATAAGAGCAGCTTGCAATTCAACAAAATTTTCAAGTCCTGATTTTTTCAGTAACTGCCGGCATTTCAAAACAAATGTTTCTATATCGTTTTCTCCGGTCATATCGATCATTTCTGTACTTGGTGGAGGGTAAAGGGAAGGTTTTACCCAAAATAACCATTCAAGAGCGGCAATAGGCGGCAATGAGAAGTCTTTAGAAAATTCTTCAAGTCTCATAATAAGTGGTTTTTTCCCGTGAAGAAGCCTTTTTACTGCTTTTTGCATAGAGAAAAGATTTTCGATTCTTATAATGGTTTTTAAAGGACCGATCAAATTGGATTGAAATACCTTTAATATATTAAAATCCCAATCCTCTAAGGAAAGTGATTTCAGAATTTTTTTTCTTCTGATTTGTAATTTTTCTAATCTCAGGAGATAATCTGGATCATAAATGTTCAACTTCATTTTGTTCTCCCTACAATCCAGTAAGTCAAATAACCAACTAATATAGAAAACATGGATCTGTAAAGCGAAACTACCATAGGTGATTTAATGTGGCAAAAGGTATTAAAAGTAGATAGAAGTGCGATTGCTCCTATGATTTCAAGAATGAAATTCCATTTGAACTTTTTCAATCTTAAAGACATAAAATATGCTGGATAGCCAACTATTTCTTTGAATCTTGGTCTAATCCAGAGTAATCCTTCAATACTATCTCTGAGTTTTCGTTCGAATTCAGATACAAAGGACACATTCCCTGATCGGGAAATATAATATAATCCTGCTGTTGCAACAACAATTAAAAGAAAAGGAAAGTATTTTTTGAGCCATTTCCACTCTTTGATGAATGTTTTAACGATTAGCAAGCTTGGTAAGGCTATCAGAGATATTTTTACCCCTCTGTATTGAAGAATATCATTTATATGCAAAAAATCTGAAAGGGCTGCGTAAGTTAAAATACCAATGATGAGATAAAGTAATGGCAGAAGCTCCTTTTTTTTGGCGCTAAAGTAAATTGCAACTGTGGCAATTATTGAAGCTGTTGAGACTGCCAGCGGAAAGCTAAAAAAAACTACAAATAATGGTATTACAGCCAGTACTATGTTGAAAGAACCTATTGCAAATAAAATAGCTAAAAAAGGTATGAACTGAAGATTTGCAAAATTGTTTTGAGGAATGGGTAATGGCGACGGTCTACCGAATTCGCTTTCAATCTTTTTCAGTACATAATTCATATTGATATTTTTTACTGGTTGCACCCAAATAAAATCTATACTTCTTTCAAGAATAGCCCTTCTCAATCTGTAGTAAACCATAGACTCATTCATCCTGAGTTTCTCAACTTCTTCTTCTCTTACAGTATGAACACGGAAGACGGCTTCTTTTTTTAATCTATCTTGCACAACTTGTTTTGCGAATGGTGTACTTTCATTGAACTCAAGAATACCTATGTTCGTGCCGTATTCGTCCGCCATGACTGTATAGTCAGCAGGATCAAATGTGGAAAAATCGCCTTTGAAAATTACATATTTCATGAAAGGTTGAAGAATCTCCCCTGGTTCAACAATCCAAATTATCTCGCCAGTTTCCGTTGTGATTCTTTTTTCATCCAGGGTATAACCAAGTGAATATTTAATCCCACATAGATCGCTTTTAATTCTCATTGGGGTAAAATAAGCAAGATAAAAAAATGAAACTATTATAAACACAGTTCCGCTAACGCGCCTCAATTGAATAGCTTTCCCCATTTACTCTCACCTTTACCGAGTTACCTTTGCCGATCCACCATTTTAGATATGGCGAAGAAAACCAAAAACCTCCAATTTCGGTTACAAACTCATTTTTCTCTGCTATTATTCCCTCTGGAGGCAATTTTTTATTGAAGATATTCTCAACAGCATAAGACCTATTTCCAAAATTATCACGTGCCATCACAATTAACACGTGTTTTCCCTCACTAAGACTTATTAACCCTTTGGTAAGTTCTATCTTTTGATCATCTATATAAACCTGTACATTGTAGCTACTTTTATCAATTGTTTTAATGTTTATTTCAAACAAATTTGATCCTCTCTCAGTGATTGAATTACTTATTTGTGGAGGTGTAGTGTCCAAAACAGTGGTTTTTAAAAGCTCTATTTTGCAGGGTTCAATCTTTACAAATGTTACTGTTCCAGGAAAATCAAATTTCTGCATATGAAACCCACTCAGAGATATATATCCTTTGGGGAGATATGAGCCGAGTTCAGCAGTTCTCACATTTTCTTGCCACTCTTGTTCGTCGATTTTAACTTCGAAAACATGGTGTGTGTTTTGAAAATTTGCCTCTATTGTGTGAGATCCTGTTGAAAATACAGCACATGGGCTGTCTACGTGTACTCCATTAATAATCCAATCGATCTTTTGCATTGGCGTGCTGGTGAAAACTGGTATTATAGCTCCACCGAACCCGGGATATTTTGTCAACACGTAATCAATCTGACTTTTAGACACATTTATTGGATATTTACCTGGTTTGGAGACCATAAAGGGGTCATATTTCACAAAATGTGGTAGAAACTCGTTCAATCTTTTTTGATCGATTTCTTCTAATAAGATAAAGTAATCTGCATATACTTCGATAGGGTAGCTGTCTATGATTATAGAAATAGATTGACTCGATGAAAAAAGTTCAATAAGTTTTTCAAATACCTCTTCTGGAACAATCACATCTGTTGAAGACGTTCCTAATGTCAGACCAGAGTCAGTAATAAAAAATTTTGTTTTTGGTAAGGGGATATACTCGACATCTATTCGAGGAGGAATATAAAATTCCTTAACGACTCCTCTATATTTCAAATTTTTTGGAATCTCTGCTTTGAATGTCATTTTGAAATCATCGGTAAAAAGATAGCCACTACTATCATAGGTGTTCAGAAGTAACGTTTGTGAAAAACATATGGTTGTTAACAATGCACAGATGAGAAAGATTCTCATTTTTTTAGCCCCTTAATCACACGCTCAAGATCATCCGGTAAGGGTGCTTTAATGGATATAACACCAGGTTCAGAAGGATTTGTAAAACTTATACGAATACAGTGGAGGAATTGTCTTCTCAGGTTATGCTTTTTTTTGAATAACTCATTTACTTTTTTATCTCCGTAAAGGATATCGCCAACAACTGGATTTCCTATTAACGCAAAGTGTTTTCTTATCTGGTGAGTCCTTCCGGTGTGAAGGATTACTCTCAATAAAGAAGTATCCCTGAAGTTTTCGAGAACTTTGTATTCTGTCAGCGCTTCTGAACCATCAAGGGGTTTGTCTATGAATCCATCTCCGAAAATTTTTCCTGAAACTAAGGTAATGTATTCTTTTTTGACCAATCTATTTCTAAACATGTGGCTCAACGTTCTTGCCGTTTTTACATTTTTTGCTATAACCAGTGCTCCTGAAGTATCCCTGTCCAATCTGTGAACCAAGTGTGGTTTAAATCCCTTTTTTGCTCCGTAGAAATGAAGCCCCTGGATAAGAGTAGTTGATCTGGTTTTTTCAGATGGATGAATCGTTATACCAGCTTTTTTGTTCAGAATCAAAAGATTATCATCTTCATAGAGAATATCGAGTTTAAGTGGAATTGAAGGCAGATCTTTTTTTTGTCGATAAATGGCTAAATCTGCCTTTATAGTAACTTTATCTCCCACATAAAGCTCTGTGTATGGTTTGCGCACAGTCTTCCCGTTGACCTGTACACAGCCAGTTCTCAGAAGTTTATAAATTTCCGATAATGGAACTGCTTTCAGTTCATTTCTTAAAAATTTGTCGAGTCTTCTGTATGAATTCTCTTCGTTAATAGACAGTTCAACAATTTTATTCTCCATACTTCAAGTAAGTTTTAATTTTCCTGTTTATCTCCTTTCTCTTAATTTCTTCGCGTTTGTCATATCGTTTCTTTCCTCTGACCAGTGCTATTTCTACTTTTGCCAATCCGTGGTCGTTGAAATATATTTTCGTTGGTATAAGAGTCAACCCTGTGGTTGTCAATTTTCCTATCAATCTTTTAATTTCTCTTTTATGGAGCAGTAACTTTCTTGGTCTTTCAGGATCATGATTAAATCGATTTGCAAACTTATAGGGACTTATATGGAGGTTCAGCATATATATCTCGTTGTCTCTCACTCGACAGAAAGCGTCTTTAAACGAAACGTTTCTCTCTCTCAGAGATTTTACCTCTGTTCCCTTCAATTCTATACCTGCTTCGTAAGTTTCCAGAATCTCATAATCACGGATCTTTTTGTTCGTAGCTACTATTTGCACAAGATACCACCTCAATCATATCTGAATATCTTCAAAGTGTTCTATGCCTTTTTCTGTTACTTCAATTACATCTATCCTGTAACCTTTAAAGCTGTCTTTCGTATTCATAATGTAATCATTGGCAGCTAACTGTATGTGCCGTATTTTCTGCAAATCTACCCTGGTTCTTGGTAAAAAGAAACTGTTCCCACTTTTTACTTCAACAAAAACGAGGTACCCTCTGTACCTCGCTATTATATCAATTTCGCCAAACCTGGTTCTATAATTTCTGGCAAGTATTTTAAAACCCTTGTGTCTAAGGTATCTGGAAGCCTTTTCTTCTGCTTCTTTCCAGTTCAAATGTGAATACCAGGGACAACTATTTGGCCGGAACGTTCCTTTGGAAAAGCGGATTTTATTAAATCAACGCAATCGAAATCTCTCACAAAATCTTCCCTCAGTTCTACAAATCTTTCAACAGGAGTGTACATGGGCTCGGTGCTTTCCACATTCACCTCATCCAGTAGTTCCATATATCCAAGAATTTCCCTCATATCTTTTTCAATCAATTTTCTCTGATCTGCTGTTAATTTCAAACGCGCTAATTGTTCTAAGTGTTCTATTAGACTCTCATTTATTTCTATCAAGAAAAATCACCTCACTCAGATCCACAATATCAGCCTGAACAGCCATCTTGTTTTCTTTTACTATCTTTTGGTATATCTCTGCTCTATATATTTTAACATGAGACGGTGCAGATATACCTATCTTAACTTCGCTTCCCTCTATCCTCAAGATTTTTACTTCTATGCTATCACCTATCATAAAACTTTCTCCAGATTTTCTTGAGATCACCAGCAAACTATTCACTCCCTGTTTTGCTCTTTTTGAGTAGACTCTGACTTCTCTCTATTTCATCTTTTACAAGGTGTTTCACAGAATAAGAGCTGTTTTCTTGAATGATCTGTTTTGCCTTTCGGTTTTTCAAGTTTATAACAATGGGAGCCAGCAGATTGATTGTTGTTTTTTCGGGACATCCTTTTGGTATTGTTAATATCGATAAGATACCCACGTCATTCTTATCCTTAATGTCAAGATCTTGGATATCTTCGTCAGTAAGAGTGAGAGAATAGTCAATGCAAACAAGCCAGGGATCCACCACAGGTAAAGCAACAAATGGATCTTCGATAGATGTAAGCCACTGAATTGGTTGATTCTGGATGGGGATTAACGCAAATTTTCGCAGATGCGTAAAGCCGGGAATACCTTCATTAAAATACAAAATATCTTCGTCGCGTATATCAATTTCACCCAGCTTTGTCTTGTAAATCATTATCTGTCCACCTCTTATCTTTTCTTTCTATTCTATAAAATCCACGAGTGTACTTGTTAAAACATTTGCTGCTGACTTTAAAGCAGCTGTTAAAGCAGCCTGGTGCGTTGAAAGTTTTGTCAACACCTCTGTTATATCTGCGTCTGTTTCCTTGGAAATGTATTCGGTCATGAATGTATTTAAGTCTTCTATTCGTGTGGAGATCATCTCAACCATTCTCTGATCAGCCCCAATTTTTGCTAACCCTTTCGATACTGTATCTTCGAGATAATCCATACTCATCAACGAGATTCCACCGAGAGTTTCCTGATCATTAGATTCAAGAGCGTTTATTGTTATATCGATAAGCTGGAAAACACTCATTCCACTATCAGTTTGGAACACATCTTTTGCAGAAAGTCCATATTCAACTCTATATCCGAGCGCATTAACAAAGCGGGATTTTGCCGAGTCAGGATTCAAAACAATATTTCCATCTTGATCAACAGGCGGCTTGTTGCTTGCATAACCAGCAAATATATAATCTGTTCCTATCTGCGTGTTTGCAATTTGTATAAGCTGCTCTTTTATTTGTTTAACTTCCTGGGATATCGCTTTTCGTTGTTCATCGGTTAAAATTCCATTGGCACCCTGAGTAATAAGTTCTCTCAATCTCTGATAAATGCTACTGATTTCTTGCAGTGATGTATCGTAAGAATTCAGAATATTTTCCGCGTGATCTATATTTCTCTCGTATTGCTCTAATTCACGGAGTCTGCTCTTTAAGTTGGATGTTCTTGTTGCAGTTACAGCATCGTCGCTCGGATATCTGACTTTCAAACCAGATGAAAGTTGATCGTGGAATTTGGCAATACTGTTTATATTTTTTTGGATGTTGGTAAGAACTCTCTCACCAATCATTTTATTGGTAATTCTCATTTTTACTACCTCCCTACGACACCCAGCTTATCTATAACCCTTCCTATCATTTCATCGATAGTTGTTATAACCCGAGCTGAAGCATTAAATGCATGCTGATATTGTATCATGTTAGTCATTTCCTCATCTAAGGAAACACCCTTTACACTCTCTCTTGCTTGATCAATCTCGCTTCGCAAGAGTTCGGTATTATCTTTCATTTTTGAGGCGCTTTCTGATTCAACTCCGAGTTCAGCAACAATACCACTCATAAATTCATAAAAGCTTTCTTTGCCGTCTGAAAGCAACGTCTCATATCTTGAAGAAGATATGAGATTTACTATTTCAACGTTGCTCTCTCCTGTTGGCAGAAAATCTGTTGCGTTCCATGTGATGTTCCACAATGTTTTGCCTATATCTACAGCGAGAGATTCCGCGTTTAAAAGTAAAGCATTTGACACATTCCATTGGTCTACAAAGAAATAAGGTTCATAACTCTGACGTTTATCAACGGTCAGAAATTCACTCAAAGAAAGCCTGTTTCTGGCAGAATCAAAGTCCTCGTTTCTTGATATTAAAGTATAAGAAACAGACCAGTCCGCATCAAAATTTACTGGGTCTGAGTTTGTATCTATAAGCCCAAGCATTTCAAATAACCCCTGAGGACCTTCGATTGTAAATGACATGAGATCAAATCCGTAACTTTCTCCAGCTCTGAGGACAAAAGCACTGTGAGGGGTCAGATCAGCCGTAACACCGGTATTTGCTGAATTTATCTTTGTTACGAGGTCTTCGAGAGTATCTCTGGTTGGATCAATATGAATTTTTGTATTGTTTATAATTATGTCAAAACCGTTTGTCGCATCAAAATTAGTCATCGAAAAAGCTATATTTTCCAGAGTTTCTGAAGGATCAAGTACAGTGTATGTTTTATAATCAGCACCAGCCTGAACAAAAAAGCCTCCGTCATCGACGATACTTAATCTGTCCGGGTCAAACTCCATTTGCCCATTAGGAATTATTAAAAGGGTGTCATTTACTATCAGGGCATGTACATTTGATAGCTGGCTGTTTACCTGATTTGCTATATCATTCAGGGTTGTTGAAGAATCAACTGCTATGTTCAGTGTCTCTGTGATTTTTGTACCATCAGAGAGCGTTTCTTCAAAATTGATCGTGTATGATCCACTTTGAACATTTGAAAGATCTGAAAAAGATAGTAATTCAAGTTGCTTTGTTGAAAATCCCAATTTGCTGAGAACACCGCCGTTTTCATCTATTACAAGTGTGTTTCTGAGATTTTCTGAACTTTCAAAATACAGCCTGTAAAAAGAGTTTACGCCGTCAGGGCTGTGCTGCCCTGTATTCAGCGTCAGCCAAGTAGTCGATAATTGTGTAATTAAATCGCTCACGTTGCTTCCGCTGCTGATAGAAATATTAGTGCTGTTAGATCCGTCAAACAGAACCAGAGATCCATCTGAAGTAAAAGTGAGATTTTGTAACTGTGATTCACTGGTATACCCACTCAAACCTGTAGCATAATATAAAGGTCCGGATGAAATCTTTCTGCTTCCTAAGATTCTGTATAAAGCGGGATCATCATTCCCATAGGAAGACACAATGGGGTTAAACAAATTCAGGCCAGTAATTTTACCTGATGAGTCAAATCCTTCCCTGTGAATCAGATTCAGTTTATCTGTCAATGAAAGAGCGAATTCGTCGAGGTAATTCATGTATTTGACGATGCCGCCATCTCTCAGATCAAACAATGCCTTAAGTTTTCCGTCAGAAACCGTTATTTTTGAATTCCCAGCAAACAATTCAAAAAAACCTTTTGCATAGGGTCTTTGCTCAGCTCTGATTTCTGTTTGAACCGAGCCAGATAGCACTACCTGATCACCGAACATCAATATTGTCTGCCCGTCAGAAGTCTCGTAATATGAGATATTTGCGTATTGTGAAAGCTCATCGAGTATTCTGTCTCGCTCATCAAGTAAATCATTTGGTGTCGTCCCAAAAGCTACCGATATTCTGATTTGTTCATTTATCTGCGCGAGCCTTTCTACCATTGAGTTTATATCATCTGTTGTTTGATAAATCTCCTGATTGATATCTTCTCTAAGTTGTTGAAGGCGGGTATAAAGATCTTTAATATTTGTGACAAGCTCTTCTGCACGTGATATAAACTCTCTTTTTGCTGCAACATTTGTTGGATCTGTTATGATTTCTTCCGCAGCGGAGAGAAAGGAATCGTATAAACTCCTTATTCCAGAATCTCCAGGTTCTGAAAAAAGCTGCTCAATGTAATGAAGGTTAGAGTAAATTGTATCGAAATAACTATACCTGTTTGAAGTTTGTCGATACTGAATATCGAGAAATAAATCTCTGACTCTCTGAACATCTGTAACCTGAGAACCTGTTCCAAGCATCAAAGGAATAGATGGTTGAGTTAAGGTTGCTAAAGGGATTGGTGATGTTGTTTGAATAACAGGCCTCTGCCTTGAATAACCATCAGTACTGGAATTCGCTATATTATGAGCCACGACATTCATAGCCAGTTTATGTGTGTAAACACCGAGTAACGCTGTGTTTAAAGAACCAAAAAGGCTTAAATTTGCCAGAAGATCCCCTCCTCAATCAATTGATCTTTCTCTATATTAAGGATTGTTTCCTAAGAATATTATCGGCAAGGCCAAAGAGGAGATTAGCTTTGAGCTTCGAATCTGTGTGAAGAGCTTTTTCTCAGCGATGCATCACCATTGTATGTTGATTGAACAGGATTGCTGAATGTCGAAATCAGCATATCTATATAATCAAGCTGAAATTTAGACAGTGTTTTCAATCTATCCATCTGTACTGAAATCTCGTTGAATAATTTTACGATTTTAAAAACCATTTCAAGAATAGTTCCACCGGTTTGTTTGGCAAATTTGTAAAATGAAATTTCCTGAGGATAATTCAAATTTCTCTTCAAAGATTCAAAACATTCTTTTCTTTCATCTTCAAGCTTTTCAAAAGAGCAGATCAACTGTTCCAGCGTAACAGTGGTACTGCTCATTTCATTCAGATTTTTAGATAACATGGATTTCTCGTGCTGATAAAGGCTTTTGGAAATTTCCAAAAGCACAACTTCCTCATTTGAGAGGATTCTAACCAGCTCTTCCATTTGTTACATCTCTCTGAGTAAATGTCTGGCTATTCTGTTCACGTCTATATTGTATATGTTTTGCTCAACAGCTTTTTTGATCTCATTTACGAGCTGCTCTCTAATTTCTGGTGATTCCTTGGCTGTTTTTATCATTTCTGCAATATTCAAACTGATATCTATACTCTCACCAGGAGCAGATTGCTTTATTTTTGCTTTTTTCTCAACTTTCTCAACGTTCTCTGCCTTCTGTGGCTGGAGAGGACCACCAATTCTGTTTATTTCCTGCACTCAAAACCCCTCCTGAAGTGTATAATCGTCCAAAAGAGAAATTTCTTTAATCTGGAGGTAATTGACAATGTCTGAAATAAATTTTGGAAAATACATTGCATTAAGCTCTTTTGTTCACAAGTTAAACCCCGTTTCGAAAATATTTTTCGTCATTTTTCTTATCATAGAGACATTTTTGATCTCTAACTGGCTGTATTATATCATACCTGGAACTCTGTTGGTGATTTTTATGCTTGGTTCAAAAATCCGGATTTCTTTGTATTTTGAAGATGTAAAAAAACTCTGGTTTTTGATCCTGATAATTTTTTTATTACAGTTTACCAGTGGGGTTAATCTGCACAATTTATTTAATGCAATTGAAACAGTTTTAAGAATAATCATCATTGTACTACTGTCATCAATTTTTATTCGCACAACCCGACCTGTTGAGCTTGCTCGTTCAGTTGAAAAAGGATTGATTTTGATACGAGTCAGAAGATCTTTATCGAGAGATATATCGATGACATTAGTGCTTGTTATGCAATTTATTCCGGTACTTCTTAAAGAAATTAATAGAATAAGAACAGCTCAGATGATAAGAGGCTCAAAGATGTCGAGGGGAATTTTCAAAGGCTTGCAAACTGTTATATCCATAATGATACCTCTTGTGATTTCAACTATAAGGCGTGCAGAACAGGTTGCAATAGCTATGGAAAGTAGAAGATATGGTATGTATGATAACACCACGAGTTATTATAAAAGTGAAATAAATCTTCCAGATGTAGTCGTTATAGTCTTGTCTGTTGTCTTGCTAATCTTGCCAGCGGTTTTATCCAAATTATTGATAAAATAAAACTGGAGGTGAATTTCGTGAAAAGAGTTATTTTTGCTGCAATATTGTTAATATCCGTGCTTACTTTAGCTGCACCAAAAAAAGTGGCATATGTGATTAATGGCTCACTGGGTGATCAATCTTTTTACGATTCTGGCTATGCGGGTATCAAAGAACTTGAGGAAAGGTACGGCGTTCAAACGAGAGTTGTCGAGTGCAACTTTGATCCTTCTTTATATTATCCGAGCTTGATGACAGCAGCACAGTGGGCTGATGTAATATTTGTTATATCCTACGGTTTTGAAGAAGAGCTGAAAGAAATAGCCATGAAATTCCCTGATAAGATATGGGTCAATATTGATACTGTTGTTCAGGATGAAAAAGGGGTTATATCAAGTGTAGATTATAGAGAAGAAGAAGGAGCATTTCTCGCTGGTGTTGTAGCTGCGATAACCACGAACATGACAGAGTTAGCGGGCATTAATCCTCAAAAAATCATTGGCGCTGTTGGAGGAGATGATGACATAGTCATCAGATCGTTTGTTTATGGATACGAAATGGGTGCAAGGTATATTGATCCGGAAATTCAGGTGAAGGTAATTTATGTGGGTACCTGGGATGATCCTTCCAAGGGAAAACAGGCTGCTCTGCAACTTTATGCACAGGGAGCAGATGTAATTTTTCAAATCGCTGCCCTAACAGGTTTTGGCGTTTTGCAAGCGGCTCAGGAAGTAGGAAAGTATGCAATAGGGGTTGATTCTAATCAGAATCCGTTAGCACCCGGTCATGTGATAACAAGTGATCTAAAAGAAGTCGGAAAGTCGATTCTCATGATCTATGATATGATTGTTAATAATTCTTTTGAAAAAGGGAAGATATACAGCCTCGGCGTAAAAGAGGGAGCTGTTGGGCTGGCAATAGACGAGTATACTCGGAAGATTTTGCCACAGGCAGTGATCGACAGAGTTATCGATATTCAGAACAAAGTTGCTTCTGGAGAGATAAAGATAGAACCATATAGGCCCTGAGGAGGATTTTGAAGTTGCCTTATATAGAAATGGTAGGGATATACAAAGTCTATCCTCCAGATGTGGTTGCTCTAAGTGGAGTGGATCTCTCTTTTGAGAGAGGAGAGATCCATTCTATTGTTGGTGAAAATGGTGCGGGTAAATCGACTTTGATGAAAATCCTTTATGGAATGATTAAACCTTCTGCGGGTATGATAAAGATCAACGGGCAAAAAGTACAAATATCCAATCCTTTAAAAGCAAGAGAACTTGGTATAGGTATGGTTCATCAAGAATTCATGCTGATTCAATCTTTCAAAGTGTATGAAAATGTCATTCTTGGCCAGGAAATGACATTAGCTGGTTTTATAGACCGAAAACATGCCAAACAGCGTGTACAAAAAATTGTTGATAAATATGGATTCAAAATAGATATTGAAGCAGTAACATCGCAACTATCAGTTGCTGCACAGCAGAAAATAGAGATAGTAAAACAACTTTACAGGGAAGCCGAGACCCTGATATTAGATGAACCTACAGCTGTCCTGACACCACAAGAAAGTGAGGAGCTCTTCGAAGAAATTTTTGAACTTCGCGATCAGGGAAAAACGGTAATATTTATAAGTCACAAATTGGAAGAAGTTTTAAGAATATCGGACAGAATCACGGTAATGAGGAAAGGCAAAAAAATAGCAACACTTGAGAATAAGGGTATCAATCCGGAAGATCTCGCAAAAATGATGGTTGGAAAATCAATTGTTTTTCAACTTGAAAAATCTCGAATTGAACCGGGAAGAGTTGTTTTGTCTATTGAAGATCTTTCGCTGAAATCAAGAAGATCAGATAGATATGTTCTGAGAAACGTGAACATCACTGTCAAATCTGGAGAAATTGTAGGGATAGCAGGTATAGAAGGAAATGGACAATTTGAGTTAGTTCAAACTTTAATTGGTTCCTTAAAACCAAGCACGGGAAAGATAACAATAGACGGTATTGATGTTACAAATATGACTATTAGAGAGAGAAGAAAATTGATGAGTTATGTCCCGCAGGACAGGAAATTTACAGGACTGGCTCTTAAAGCGACTATTCTTGAAAATTTGCTGATGACACATCATTTAAAAAAAGAATTTCAAAAGGGAATCTTATCGATAAACTGGAAAAAGGCTCAGGAATTTAGTAAAAAAGTCGCGCACGAATTCGAGGTTGTTTACAGGAATTTGGACGAATCTCCATCTACACTTTCGGGCGGCAATCAGCAGAAAATAGTTGTTGGGAGAGAATTGTCGCTCGGATACAATTTAATTGTGCTTGATCAACCAACGCGTGGTTTAGACGTAGCCTCGGCTGAATATATAAGAAATCTTATTATCAAAATGAGAGATGCTGGCAAAGCCGTGCTTCTAATTTCCGCAGATCTTGAAGAACTCATGCAATTATCAGATAGAGTATATGTAATGAGACAGGGAAAAATCGTGGCATCTCTTGACGAGAAAACTATTGATTTACAAACCATTGGAAATTACATGCTGGGGGTAGTGAATTGAGGAAATTAAAGAGGATAGGTATATCACTATTTTCCATTTTTGCCGCTTTTTTAATCAGCGCGATATTCATTGCTATTCAAAACACTTCCCCAGCCAGCGTGTTTAAGGCACTGTATCAATATTCTACCGGATCTTGGTTTTCTTTATCATCCACATTGAACACAGCAACCCCCTTAATTCTCACAGGAATATCAGCAGCAATTGCATTTTCGTCGAATGTTGTAAATCTTGGGCAACACGGGCAATTATTGGTAGGCGCGGTAACAACAGCCATACTTGGGGTTTATCTTGATTTACCGGGCTGGATCGGAGTACCGGTGCTGGTAATCCTTGGATCTCTTGCGGGGGCACTTTGGGCAGGTATTTCCGCTCTTTTTAAGAAATATTATAAAATGGATGAATTTATAACAACCCTGATGTTGAATTTCATAAGCGAGTATCTTACAGTTTATCTGGTCACTTATCCATTTTTGGACAAAAAAGCCTATGTGCCGGCTACAGCAATGATTAAAAAAACGTATTTTATGCCAGACGTTTGGGGAATAAACCTGTCTTTCCTCGTGGCGACATTTGTTGCTATGATTTCTTACTGGTTTATTGGAAAAACAAAATTGGGTTATGAATTCAGAATGATGGGGCACAATCCAAATTTCGCCAGGGTTGGTGGTTGCCGCACAGAAGAAAACGCCACTCTCGTTTTGCTTTACACTGGTTTTCTCTCTGGTCTGGCGGGAGCTTTGCTTATCCTGGGCGGAACACAACACAGATTTATGAAAGGTATAGGTGCAAATTTTGGCTGGGATGGTGTGATGCTTGCTATAATTGCCAACAACAGTGTTTTGGAAACTTTTTTCTACGGGATTTTCTTTGGTGCTCTCAAAAATGGAGCAATTGGTATGGAATTTGAAACATCTGTTCCCTCTGAATTCGTAATGTTTTTAGAAGCAGTAATAGTACTTTCTGTAGTTAGTGTAAGAAGTGCGATAGAATACTATGGTCAAAAAATAAACTCGTTAATCAAATTGAAAAAGGTCGTGACCGGGAAATGAGCGATTTGATATTTCATATTTTGAGAGCTACACTGAGCAGTGCAACACCTATTATGCTTGCAGCACTTGGAGGAATGTTTACATATTATGCCAATGTATTCAATATAGCAATGGAAGGCATGATGTTGATGGGGGCATTTTTTGCGGTATATGGCAGCTATTTTTTTGGAAGCTGGTTTATTGGAATTGTCTTCGCCTTATTAAGTGGAATTGTTATGGCTCTTTTATTTGCCATGATCGCTGTCTACCTCCGTGCGGACGAGTTTGTAACAGGCATCGGACTTAACATGCTTGCTCTGGGCTGGACTACTTATGCATTGAGAAGTACGTTTAACGTTAAAGGAGCATTGATTTCACCTAAAATCATTTCTTTACCAAAATTGAGCATACCTGGCTTTGAAAATCTTGGGTCTCTGGGCGAAATATTTTCTGGGCACCCTTTTATTTTGTACGTCTCATTTGCTCTGGCCATAATTTTTGAATTTTTAATATTTGAAAGTAAATTTGGTATGAGACTTAGAGCAACCGGAGAAGATTCAGAAACCGTAAAGTCTGCTGGGATAAATCCAGCGAGAATGAAATTGATAAGTACAATCCTATGTGGGTTGTTATCAGCACTTGCAGGAGTTTATCTTTCCCTCGGATATGTCACACTTTTCAGCGAAAACATGTCTAATGGGAGGGGATGGATATCTCTGGCAATAATCATACTTGTTAAGGGCAGGCCATTATCAATACTGCTGTTATCTCTCATTTTTGGCTTTTTTGAAAGCCTTGGTTTGATAATGCAGAATTATGACATAGCACCGCAATTCACGTCCATGATTCCATATCTTGCTACACTGTTCGTTCTTTACACATATGCTAAGAAAAAGATTAGAGGTGAAGGATTTTGAAGGCATGGGAATACGAGGCTTTTTTACGGAAAAACGCCCGACCGTCTGAAGAAATTACGCAGGGTTCGTGGGAAGATTCTGCTGATCTGTGGATTTTTCCTGAACAAGTCGTAAAAATGTTCTGGCAAAGTAAGGTACCTGGATCAGGCGCTCCAGAATGTTTGATCGCCGGTGCTATACAATCTGTAGAAAATATGGGCAGAAATGTTGAAAAAGCGGAAGATTTATTCAAGATAGGATTGGAGCTCTATAAGAATGACAAAATTAGTGAATTGAGAGCTGTTACAAGTTTGATTTTCGAATCACTGAGAAATGCTCCCATTATAAGTGACCATAATTACCATTGTTATTCAAGACCTGAAAGATGGGAAGACATATCGTGCAATTTTCCAAAACAGAGCTGGGCTCTCAGAGGGGATATTTACGATAAAATTCTTGGTGGATGGATAGGACAAATTGCGGGTTCATCTATGGGAACAAAATTTGAAGGATATTCTGGTTCAAGTTTGGAAACAACTTTTGGCGAAGGGCTTGGTTATTATGTTGGCGATGTGAATACATTAAATGATGATATAACATATGAAATAGCCTTTCTGATGGCCGCAAATGAAGATGGAGAATTGACATCGAAAAAGATTGCAACAAAATGGATAGAAATGATACCTTTCGGCTGGAGCGCAGAATATATTGCTCTTGAAAATCTCAAAATGGGTATTTTCCCACCGGAGTCTGGCATCTTCAATAATCCTTTTCAAGAATGGATAGGTGCGCAAATGCGCTGTATGGTTCATGGTTTGTTAATGCCAGGTTTGCCAGAAAAGGCTGCTTATTTAGCCTATATTGATTCTTGTATTTCTCATGCAGGCAATGGTTTATATGGGGGTATTCACAGTGCTGTTTTGACATCTCTTGCATTTACAACGGACGATATTCATCGTTTGATAGAACTTTCTTTGGAATATGTCCCAAGAAAAAGTGAATTTGAGGAAGTACTTCGCAGTGTAGTTCAATGGTGTAAGAATTCAAAATCCTGGCGTGATGTGAGAAATATGATCGAAAACCGCTTCGTCAAATACAATTGGATACATGTTTATCCGAATTTATGCTGCGTGATAGCTGCCCTCTGGTATGGCGAAGGAGATTTTGATAGAACTATGTATATAATTTCTGCTTTGGGATACGATGTTGACTGTAATGCTGGCGAAGCTGGCACTGTTCTTGGGGTTTTGAATGGTGCTAACATGATACCAAAAAAGTGGACAGATCCCCTGGAGAATACCTTAAGGACTTATATCGATGGCTGGAAAAGGACGGAGATTACTATGCTTGCGGAAGCAACGTTGGCAATTTCGGAAAAGGTGAAAAAGAAAATAGGTATTTGTTAGCGGAAAAGACTTGACAATTTGTTGATGCGATGGTTTATAATTATTCGACTTAAATTTATTAGGAGGGAAACACATGAACAGGGAAGAACTTGTAGAACGGATCAGAGAACTGGTTGCTGAGAAACTGGGGCTTGATATTGATGAAGTTACCAATGATGCCGATCTGGTGGAAGACCTGGATGCAGATTCTCTTGATCTGGTGGATCTCGCCATGGCAATAGAAGACGAATTTGGTATCACGATAGCTGATGAAGAATTAGAAAAAATAAAAACTGTTCAGGACATTATTAAAAATTTGAGCAGCAAAATAAAATTCGAAGAAGAAGAAAAAGAAGAGGAAGAAGAGGCTGAGGAAGAATAAAAATGACCGCTGGTTCTCGCCAGCGGCTCACTGTTTAGAGTTAGAATACCAAACTTGGCCAGGTTTTATAACCAGTGCATTTCCTTTAATTCTGGTTATTTCCTTTCCCAGCAAGAGGAATGTCTCATATTTTGATGTTTTGTGGGAATTGATTTCACCATTGCTCAACATTACGATTATGGAGTTTGACAGGATTTTTGTTGTTCCAGAAACTCGGTATATATGGAAATACTGTGATCGGAAACTCTCGAAGTTCTTATAGATCAGGTTATCTATGTTGACATTTTTTGATACAAGAACTGCCTTTTCTATATGTAGATCGCGGCCACGTTCCCAGTCGTAAACTCTGTAAGTTAGATCGGAAGATTGTTGAATCTCAATTAACATTGACTCAGGCCCAATCGCGTGCATAGTGCCAGCAGGTATGTACAAAAAATCGCCATATTGTGGATGAAGTATTTTCAATCTTTTTTTGATTTTATCCGGTTTTAAAGGTAGCTCATCAGGATTGATTTTTTCAGGGATAAGACCTATTGTGCTTTTCTTTAAGAAAAACCAGCACTCTGTTTTTCCCCAAGGCTCCTTTTCAATTTTTCTTGCAAAACTATCATCAGGATGGACCTGGATCGATAGCCATTCCTTAGCCGAAATTAATTTCAAAAGTATGGGAAACCTTTCGATGTTCAAATTAAAGGACTCCAGTACAGAATTTATGTGTAGGGTTTTTCCAGAAAGTGTCTGTACTTCTGTAGTAATTAAAGGATGATCTGATAGAAGCCACACTTCTCCAACCGGTTTTTCAGATTTTGCGCCGAATAATTTGCCTAACTCACGATCTCCCCATATCATTTCTCGAATCTTAGGTATTGTTTTGAGTATCAACTGAGTAACCCCCAAGCCTAACTTCCTGATTTTCGATTAGGACAATTGCTTTTTCAAAACTTTTATCGGTGTAAAATCTTTTTTCGAAAATCATGATCTCTACACCAGGATGGAGAATCCTTTTCGCTATAACTTTTGCGTGACTGAATCTATCTTTAACCTGTTGCTCTATAGTTTGTAACTCTTTTTCGGTTGATTCGATAGAATTTCTTAAATTAATAAGTGTTTGACCGACTTTCCTGTAAATCTCCATCTTGTCCGCTGGCAGTTTACCTTCGTTTTTTTCCATCAGTGCTTTTAAAGTTCTATAAATATTGACCAGTTTGCCGAGGTTTTCGCGGTCAAGTTCCAATTGTCCTCTCAACACTTTGATTCTTTCGCGGACTTCAGGGTCGAATCCAATTTCGATTGTTGTTCTCACCCCTAAGGGTGAACCAATTTCCTCTGCTTCCAGAACAAAACCTGCTGAAATTGATCCACCTGCAATAATACCTTTCGATCCAGATGCCTTAACTCCCACCCCTGCTTTTATGTGACAGTTTGTCACGGGTCCATTTACAATGACATTTTTACCGGCCTCTACAATTGCATTTTCGAGAAATTTTGCTTGAATATCTTCTTTTGCTTTTATAACACCCTTTTCTCTTCCCTTAACACCGAGAACACTCACAGATCCTTCGAAAGATATTATTGTTGCTGCTTCAACGACGCCAGATATTGAGATATTTCCTTTTGCCTTAACTGTGAATCCTGGTTTTACATCACCTGAAATCTGGACTTCGCCGGGAAAATCTATATTTCCAACTGCATAATCAACGTCTCCTTTTACGATCAAAACCTCATTTACGTCTATAGATCCATCTGGTTTTGCCAGTAGGATACCGTCTGTGCTAGCAATCACTTTTCTACCGTCCTCCGAGAGTTTCACGTTTTTTCCAAGTTTTACCTGTGCTGGTTTTCCTGGTTTTGGATTAAGAGTTCTGCCGAAAACATTCCTTCCCTCTATGCCTGGAGTTGGTGGTACTATTTCTGCTATTTCTTGCCCTGCTTTAACTATGTGTCTCGTGCGGCTGGGGAGCTCTCTTAGATCAATTTTATCTTTTGTAATTTCTGTTTCTTCTTCTTTTCCCAGCTTGAGCATTAATATTTGGCCATCTTCTCCATTAATCGGCTCCTTGCCGACAGCTACTAAAACAGGTGTATTAACGATTCTCTGGCTTACAATATCTTCTATTGCCTGGTCAATTATTCCAAATACAATGCCATTTTCCCTCAGATGTGAGAGTATTGCGTCTTTTGATAAACTTTCTTCTTCGTCGGTAAAAACTGTTACATATGCCTCGAGTCCATTATTAGAAACCTTTGACTGTATTTTCACGAATGCCCCCCTCTTTCCACTGAGAGTAATTGAGAAAATTTTCGAGATCTCTCAGGGCGGTTTTAGCCACCTCCTCGCGATTTTTATTTGCCGGACCCATTAAACCATAATTTGCATACATGGGTTGAAGAGTTGTATCAGTACCTTTCAGTATGTAATTCAGCAAACACCCTGTCATCGTGGATTTAGGTAATTCCAAGGGCTCTTGATTTTTTGAGATCCTGTAAACATTCAATGCCACGTACAAACCACTTGCAACTGATTCGAGATATCCTTCTACACCTGTGATCTGACCAGCAAAAAAGATTTTTCTGTCATTTTTCAACCTCATAAATGGGTCGAGAACTTTTCTGGAATTTATGTAAATATTTTTATGCATAACCCCATAGCGGACTATTTCAGCTTTCTCAAGTCCCGGTATTAATCGTATAATTTTTCGCTGTTCTCCCCATTTCAAACGTGTTTGAAAACCAACTATATTGTACAATGTTTCGTCAAGATTTTCCTTTCTAAGTTGCACGACAGCGAAAGGTTGTTTCCCGGTCCGGGGATCTATTATACCTGTGGGTTTCATAGGTCCAAACAGCAATGATCTCTTACCACTCTTTGCAATGTCTTCGATTGGTTTACAACGTTCAAACAACAAATCTTTTTCAAAGTCTTTCACAGGTAGCACTTCCGCATTGATGAGCGCCTCGTAAAATCTATCATATTCATATTCATTCATCGGACAATTTAAATAATCCTGATTGCCAATTCCATATCTATCTGCTCTGAAAACAACAGAGTAATCTATGCTATCAGCAGTTATTATTGGTGATACAGCGTCAAAAAAATACATATTGTGTCCAACTTTTTCTCTTAACCAGGATGCGAAACTATCGCTCGTCGCGGGTCCAGTTGCAATAATCCATATATCCTCTTTGCTGTCAGGTATGTATCTCAATTCTTCAATTACAATATCGATTCCAGATTCTCTAATAACGTGAGTTACTTGCTTGGAGAATTCTTCTCGATCCACAGCAAGGGCTTTCCCTGCAGGTACAGCGCAATTTCTGGCAACCCTTAATATCAAAGAGCCGAATAACTCAAGTTCTCTTTTAAGCAATCCAGATGCATTTTTTATGCTATCGGACTTCAGAGAATTGCTACAAACAAGCTCTGCAAAATAACTTGTTTTATGAACTGGCGTCATCTTTGAAGGGCGCATTTCGTGCAAAATTACTTTTAAACCTCTAATAGCAAGCTGATAAGCAATTTCAGAGCCAGACAACCCCGCCCCTACTACGTGTACTTTCAATTTTCATCACCCGATTGTGCATAAGTTTTTGTGAGGATAAGAAGGTTTCCGTTATCGCGATTTTTTAATTTGACAGAATCGAAAATCCTGTTTATCAGATAAAGTCCAAACCCGCCTTCTTTATCGGAAGATGGTGTCTTAGGCTTGATAATCTCTGGATCAACCTGATCTCCGAAATCTCTCAACATGATCTCTATTTTTCTCTGAGTATAATCCCATACCAGTGTCATGATTATATATTTCGTTTGGTCACCTTTATAAGTATGCCTTATTATATTAGTGATAGCCTCATTAACACCAAGTTCTGTATCCCAGATCTCCTCATCAAAGATCCCTTTGTGAGACAAAAATGATCTAATAACTGCTCTTGCAACCCTTGTATTGATAGTTTTTGACGAAAAAGATATCGTGAGAGTTTCTCTCATGTTGACACCCGCCCTTGACTTTCTCTCAATCCACAGGCATACAGAAAACAATCAACACCTATGTCAAAACGTAGCCAGTACTTGCTCTCAATTAATCTTTCCTGATTGTATGCGCTCTGAACAGAAATTTTTCTTCTCTGACTGAGCTGAAAAAGATCGGTGGATGAGACTCTGTCAGATATGAAATCGATATCTTTTGGATCTATACGAACATTCACACGGTATTTTGGTATATCCTGATAATTGAGAATACCACTCTCAGAGACATACCTATCAACTACGAAAGCCTGCCTTAAAGACTCTATCATATTTTCTGAAGGGGATGACAGGGAAAATTTGGCTGATTTGTCTATATTCAAATAATTTGTAGCAAGAACATACAGATCTTTCTCGCCAAGGTTTACAATATTCAATGCAATTTTACTTAATTGTTCTCTATATTTCAGTCTTGCTTCGTTTTCCTGGGTGAATAAGATACCTACCATTTTTTGTCCTTTCCAGGGTGATATTACACGCGATATTTCGGTTAGTAAATTCCCATATGGGATAACCTTGAGGCATATCTGGTTTAAGTAATTTTTCAAAAGCTCAACAGGAATAATATCTTTTTCAAAGGCAACTACCGCAGGCCCCAGAAAGGTATCTACATAAATCAACAGGAGGTTTTTACCGGATAATTTAACCGATACTGGTATTTTTGATTCTATGACTATTTCTGAAAATTTTTTGAGTTCATCTTTTATGCCCAGCTCGTCAATAATCACTGATTTTTGTGTAATAGCTGTTATTTTCATCTGGTAATCATCCCTAATCTTTTCTCCCTCAGTGAATAAATGCAACCGCAGTAATTTTGCCTGTACAATCCAAACATTTTGCTCAATTCGACACTTCTTTTGAAACCATCTTTTTTTCTGAAATCTCTGCGAATGTATTCTATATTGAAATCTTTTGACAATTTTTCGCCTATGCTATGTATCCAGAGGATATTTTTTTTCGGGCTTGTCGTCAATGTTGTGGAAAAGGCTTTAAAGTTGTTCTTTTTTGCATACCACGCCGCAAATCTGAGACGATATTCAATACACTTGAAGCATCTGATAGATCCTTCACCATAGTCTTTAAATTCCTCTATTTCTTTTTTCCATAAGTCAACGGGTAGATTTTCTACTATTAACGTAAGGTTCAGGATATCAGAAAGAGTTCTTACAGCTTCCAGGCGTTTCAAGTATTCTTCATCTGGTTGAATGTTCGGGTTGAAGAATAATAAAACAGGTTCATAACCTTCATCGCGCAACCGCTCAACTGCAGTTGTTGCATCTGGGGCACAGCAAACATGCAAGATCATCAAAATCTCCTCTCGCTGTCTAAGAGCAATGTTACAGGTCCATCGTTAATAACTTTTATGTCCATATGGGCTCCGAAAATACCCTCTGATACATTTTGAACTTTTTCTCTCACCATTTCCACAAATTTTTTGTAGAGATATTTCCCATATTCTGGAGGAGCAGCGTCACTAAAAGAAGGTCTTCTGCCACGCCTGCAATCTCCATAAAGTGTGAATTGAGATATGATCAAAATGCCTCCCTTGATATTAATAACATTTCGATTCATCTTTCCCGATTCATCTTCAAAAATCCTCAAATTCAATATTTTCTCACACATCCACTCTACGTCTTTCTCGCTATCTTTCTTCCCCACTCCAAGGAATACAATCAATCCTTTTTCAATACTTCCAACTACTTCGCCACCGACTTTAACCTCTGCACTGTGAACTCTCTGAACAACAGATCTCAGACCAGTTTCCCCCTTTCGACAGATATTACGCTATCAAGTGATTCAAGAGAATGTTTGGCTTCTTCAAGTTGCTTCAAATTATTTACAGCCAAACTCAGAGAAGCAACGGAATAATTCCACTTTGTTGTTACCAGAGAAGCCTTAAGAACAGTTATTCCTTTGTTTTCGAGTAATTGCACGAGCTTTCCAATGTCTTTCTTTTCGCGAAGTTCCAATCTAAGGGCTGTTTCGAACCTATCCTGTGAGTTCCCATTCCATCGTGCTTCAAATATTTTATCTGAATCTATGTTTTTTATGTTCGGGCAGGAAACATTGTGTACAGTTATGCCCTTTCTACTCACTACTCCGATAATTTCATCACCAGGAACTGGACCGCAACATTTTGCCAGATGTATATCTATGTTTTTCAGCCCGGAGATCTCTACAGCTGGCTGTAAATTAAGCAATTTTCGTTTCTTTTTGACCAATGGCTGATTTTTCTCTGTCAATGGATTTAATAAATTCAGCAAATCCCCATAAGATATCGTTCCCTCGCCTATTCGGCTGTAAAATTCATCTTCCGTGATACCCTGATTCTGGAGGTATTTTTTTGTTACGATCGATTCCATTATTTCTTCTATAGGTTTGGCCAGTTGTTTGCTAACGCGCCGCAGGACATCTTTCCCTCTATCAACAAGTTCGCTTTGAAATTGTTCTCGAAAATATTTTCGTATCTTTGCTTTGGTTCTTGGAGATTTTGCGTACTTCAACCAATCAAGGCTTGGTCTGGAATTTTTTCCAACGATTATTTCAACTAAATCTCCATTTTTCAACTGATAGCTTATGGGTACCATTTTTCCGTTTACCTTGGCTCCGGCAAATCTATGACCAATGTCTGTGTGGATCGTATATGCAAAATCTATGGGTGTAGCTCCCAGAGGAAGGTGTTTTACCTCGCCTTTTGGTGTGAAGACAAAAACCTCATCCATTTGCAGTTCTTTCTTAAATTCTTCCAAACCTGATAAATCTTTTGTCAACTCCCTTCGCCATTCAAGAAGTTGATTTACCCATTTTTGCATCGTTCTGACATTGATACCGTCTTTGTATATCCAATGCGCTATTAAACCATATTCAGCTTCCGTGTGCATTTCCTCATCTCTTATTTGTACTTCAAGGGGTTCACCATATCCGGTGATCACTGTCGTGTGAAGAGATCTATAGCCATTGGATTTTGGAGCAGCTATGTAATCTTTTATTCTACCAGGTAAGGGCTTCCATATGCTGTGCACTATTCCAAGCACATTGTAGCATGTTGTGACATCTTTAACGATGGCTCTTATTCCAAAAAGATCATAGATTTCATCAAAACTTTTTCCTTTTCCTTTAAGTTTTTGCCATATACCATAATAATGCTTAAATCGACCTTCTACCCTTGCTACGATGTTGTTATCGGCTAACGCTTTTTGAAGTATTTCGACATACTCTTTGACTCGCTGTTCTCTCTCTCTTTTCTTTTCTGATACCAGATTTTTAATACGATTGTATTCGTTCCTGTTCAGGACCTTAAAGGCAAGATCTTCCAGTTCCCATTTGATGGAATAAATTCCCATTTTATGAGCAATAGGAGCATATATTTCAAGTGTTTCTCTCGCTTTATACAATCTTTTTTGTTCATCACGAACAAAATCAATAGTTCTCATATTGTGCAATCTATCTCCAAGTTTGACAAATATTACTCTGATATCTTCAGCCATTGCGAAAAGCATTTTTTGTATGGTTTCTATCTTCAATTTTGAATCGCTCATATTGACAGGTGTGTTCAATCTGCTGACCTTTGTCACTCCATCAACAATTCGGCTTATTTCTTTTCCAAACTCTCGTTCCACGTCTTCGATTTTTACTTTACCTTCGCTATCTTCAACAGCGTCATGCAGCATGGCGGCTACAAGAGTTTGGATATCCACATTCATCTGTGCGAGTATCTTGCACACCTCGACAGGGTGAGCTATAAATGGTTCACCTGACTCGCGGTAAAAATTCTCATGAGCATATGAAGCCATGTCATAGGCTTTTGTAAGTAATTTTTTGTCATCTTCCGAATAAAATTTGCCTTGCAAATCGAGAATTTGCTTTGCAATATCAAGGGAATATACCATTATTCATTCGCCTCTTTATAAAAATATTTTATCACTTGAATGATTTGAGATAGGTTATCAACGCAAGAATATCAGCTGGAGTTATTCCTGGTACTCTTGAAACCTGTAGTACATTCCTCAGCCTGATCTTTTCCAGTTTCTCACGTGCCACCACCGACAGGTTTGGTATTTTGCCGTAATCGATTGCTTCAGGAATAGTAATTTTCTCAAGGTCGTTAAATACCTTCGTTTCTTCGAGCATTTTTTCTATGTAATCCTCGTATTTTGCCGTCAATTCGATCTGCTCAATAACCTCAGGGCTATCCATTGGTGAAGGATCAAGGCTTCTCAGCTGTTCATAGGTAATATCAGGCCTTTTCAATATTTGAAAGAGAGTCGTTGGTTGGCGCAGTGGGTGTGTATTGATTGATGTTAGAAAATCGTTAATTTGACCTGTTGGTTTTATACTAACTTGCTTTAATCTTTCAATTTCTGTCTTTATTCTGGACTCAAGCGTGAGAATTTCTTCGTAGAACCACTTTGGTATCAAACCAATTTGATATCCTTTCTTGGAAAGGCGTAAATGTGCATTATCGTGTCTTAGCAATAATCTGAACTCAGCTCTCGACGTCAGAATTCTATATGGTTCATCAACACCCTTCGTAACGATGTCATCAATCATAACCCCGATATAAGCCTCAGATCTGTCCAGCGTAAATTGATTTTCGCCTCTCAATTTTAGAGCGGCATTGATTCCTGCTATCAATCCCTGACCGGCGGCTTCTTCATAACCACTGGTACCGTTTATCTGGCCGGCTAAAAACAGTCCTTCTACTATCTTGCTTTCCAGAGTATGATACAATTGTGTTGGATCAGCATAATCGTATTCTATGGCGTATGCAGGTCTTGTGATATGTGCATTTTCTAATCCTGGTATTGTTCTGATCATTTCAAGTTGAACCTCATAAGGCAGGCTGGTGCTCAATCCGTTCAGGTAATATTCACCGGTTGTTTTTCCTTCCGGTTCGACAAAAATTTGATGCATATTTTTTGATGGAAATTTAACCACCTTATCTTCTATAGAAGGGCAATAGCGTGGTCCTTTTCCAACAATGAGTTTTACATCTCCATATAAAGGAGAAAATCGCAAATTTTTTCTGATTATTTCATGGGTTTTCTCATTTGTATACGTAAGCCAGCAGGGGTAATCCTTTGAAAGAATCACAGGTTTGTCAAAATAAGAAAAGCATAAAGGCTCTTTTGAGGTATCCTGCCTGATCATCTTTGAGAAATCGATTGATTTACCAAGAATACGAGCCGGGGTACCTGTTTTAAACCTTTGAAATCTAATGCCATACTTTTCCAAAGACTCTGTAAGTCCCTTCGATGGAAAATCCCCTAATCTTCCAGCTTCAAATGTTGCATGCCCTATGAAAATTTTTCCGTTTAAAAAAGTACCCGCTGTTAAAATTATAGCACGAGATTTATATTCAATTCCCAAAGTATCGACTACACTTTTAACCTTTCCTTTTTCAACAAGGATATCGCACACTTGGGAGTGCCTTAAATAGAGATTCTGAGTTTCTTCAAGTATTCTTTTCATTTTCTGACTGTAAGAAACTTTATCTATTTGGGCTCTAAGAGCTCTAACAGAAGCTCCTTTACTTGTATTTAGCATTCTGACGTTTATCATGGTTTCGTCGGTTACCTTTGCCATTTCTCCGCCAAGCGCATCGATTTCACGAACAATGATTCCTTTTGCTGGTCCTCCAATTGCTGGATTACAGGGAGCCCAAGCTACTCTGTCTAAGTTGGATGTTAATAGAGCTGTTTTGAAACCAAGCCTTGCAGTGGCCAGAGCTGCTTCCACGCCAGCATGGCCTGCTCCTACAACAACAACATCAAAATATTCTTTCAGATCTGATCACCTCTCTGGAAGAACCTTCCTGTTATTATTTAAATTGTAGCACGGCTTGAAAATAATTTCGTTTTTTCCAGATATCTACTCATGTGATAAAATTTAACTGAGGTGAATTTGTGAAAATCCTTCTCACAAATGATGATGGTGTGACTTCTCAAGGATTGTTAATACTTGCCAAAGTGCTTTCTCAAAAGCACAATATTCTTGTTGTGGCACCCGAATCAGAACAGAGCGCTACTGGCCATGCAATAACAGTGCGTATGCCTATATGGGTGAAGCGTGTCAGAGTTCTTGAAGAATTTCCTATTTATGCTACTACTGGTACACCTGCAGATTGCGTAAAAATAGGTATGGAGGTACTAGCAAATAAACAAATTGATATGGTTATCAGCGGCATAAATATAGGGCATAATCTTGGAACCGATGTTATATACTCAGGTACAGTTTCAGGTGCTCTTGAGGGAGCTTTGCTTGGAGTACCGTCTATTGCCGTCTCTGCACCCGCAAGAGAAAATTTTGATTATTACAGTGCATCATTTTTTATAAGCAATTTCATTGAAAACTTTGATTTTTCTATTCTTGAACCTTTTACTGCTCTTAACATAAATTTTCCCGAAGGTGACATAAAAGGCTGGAAGGCGACAAGACAGAGTATCAGGAGATACGCTGATAGATTCGAAGCCAGGACAGATCCATCGGGGAATACTTATTATTGGATGTATGGAGATGTTGTAGAAGATGATTCCGCGACCGATTGCGATTATTGCGTGGTATCTAAAGGCTACGTGTCAGTTACACCGATAACTGTTTTCATGCTCAACGAAAGAGCATTGTTGCAACTTAAGGAGGTTGAAAATGGTAAAGAAAATAAGACTTCTTGGAGATCCGGTTCTTAGAAAGAAATCAAAGAATGTTGAAAGAGTAGATGAGACAACCATTTCTTTAATCAAAGACCTGTTTGAAACTATGTATGCAACAGATGGAATAGGGCTCGCCGCACCACAGATAGGTGTTTCTTTGAGAATCTTCGTTATGGACGATGGCAAACCAAGAGTATTTATAAACCCGGAGATTATCTACAAAAGCGAAGAAAAAGAGATTGCAGAAGAAGGATGTTTGAGTGTTCCGGAGGTATTCGAAGATGTTGAAAGAAGCAAAGAGGTGACTGTAAGGTACATGAACGAACATGGAGAAGAAGTGGAAGAAAGCTTTGTTGATTACAGCGCTCGCGTTGTTCAACACGAATATGATCACCTTCAAGGTGTACTTTTCATAGATTTGATACCTTCTTCAAGACGGTTTGCCATTCGAAAAAAACTCATAGAGATAGTACGACAGTCCCAGAAAACTGATTACGCTGAAAGGCCATGAAGATACTTTTTCTCGGGACCCCTTTGTATGCCTCAAGACATCTTGAGGCGCTGTTGAGTGCTGGTCACATGGTAATAGGCGTAATCACTCAACCAGACAAACCTGCAGGAAGAGGTTTGCGTATGGTGCACTCTCCTGTAAAAGACCTGGCGTTGAAAAACAAAATACCTGTTTTTGAAAGTCTCAAGGATTTTCCATTTGACAGACTAACACCTGATATCGGGATTGTTGTGGCTTATGGAGGTTTAATAAAGAAGAAGTTCCTTGATCTCATTCCTTTCGGGTACTATAATATTCATCCGTCTTTGCTGCCGAAGTACAGGGGGGCAGCACCGATAAACAGAGCTCTTGAGAATGGGGAGAAAATGACGGGAGTTAGCCTGTTCAAGTTGACCGAAAAACTTGACGCTGGCCCGATTGTTTTGCAAGTTGAGATCTCTGTCGATTGCTTTGAAACTTTCGATAGCCTTGAAAACAGAATGATCGAGGCTGGCAAAAAAATTCTCTGTGATTTTCTCAAAAATCCAGAATCTTTTGAATTGCGTGAGCAAGATCATTCCCAGGCTAGTTATGCACCAAAAATTACGCCGGCGGATCTTTTTGTTGACTTTCGTAAAGATAGTGAAGCTGTTAAAAACAAGATAAGGGCTTATGATTCTCGACCAGGTGCCAGAACATTTTTTCACGGTGAACAGGTCAAATTATTTGGAGCAGTGGCTATAGAGAAGTGCCATAGCGGTGAGCCAGGAACAATTGTACATATTGACGATAAAGGGGCGTATGTAACTACGAGCGATGGTATAATCGTTATTTCACAAATCCAGTTTCCTTCAAAAAAGAAAATGTCCTTTCTTTCTGCTTTGAATGGCAGAATGCTAAGAGTAAAAGATAGATTTCAAAGTTAATTCGGAGAGAGGCGGGTGGTCGCAGGCGCTGCCTGAGGAAAGTCCGGACTCCACAGGGCAGGACGCTGGGTAATACCCAGGAGGAGCGATCCTCGGACAGGGCCATAGAGACTTCAAACCGCCTTGAAAGGCAAGGGTGGAAAGGTGAGGTAAGAGCTCACCAGCATCGGGGTGACCCGATGGCTCGGTAACCCCCGTTCGGAGCAAGGCCAAGCAGGGGTTGGGTGGTCCCGCCCGATAACCCCGGGTAGGCCGCTTGAGGAGGGTGGTAACACCCTTCCAAGATAGATGACCACCTGAGACAGAATCCGGCTTACGGCCTCTCTCCGATTTAAAAATAAGGGGTGTAAGTAAGGCATGAAGAGATTTATGGCAATAGTTTCATACGATGGAACCAATTTCTGTGGGTTTCAAGTTCAAAAAGACGTGAGAACAGTTCAGGGCATGTTCGAGCAGGCTCTCGAGAGAATTTTAAAGCAGAGGGTGATAACAATTGCTGCTGGTAGAACAGACACAGGTGTACATGCAAATGGACAAATTGTATGTTTCGACTGTTATCTCGATATAGATGAGGAGAGCATGAAAAATGCTATGAATGCAAATCTCCCGGATGACATTTACGTTCGAAAAGTTGTCGAAGTCGATAAAAATTTTCATCCAAGATTTGACGCAAAAAGAAGAATTTATCATTATCTCATATACAATTCCCAGGAACCAAATTTGTTTATCAGAAATTACGCGTGGTGGTTTCCTTATAAATTGAACATCTGTAAAATGAGAGAGGCAGCGAAATTTTTTGAAGGGGAGCATGATTTCAGATCATTTATGAAGAGTGGAGATCACCGGGAAAATACAGTGAGGACAATTTATCGAGTCAGAGTTTTACAGTTACGTGGGGGAATCATTCTTATAAGAGTGGAAGGACGTTCTTTTTTGAGAAGGATGGTTAGAAATATGGTTGGTGCACTTGTCAAAGTGGGGGTAGGCGAATGGAAACCAGAAGATATTTCGAGAGTTCTGGAGTTGAAAGATCGGTCAAAAGCAGCCGTTACTGCACCGCCACATGGTTTGTACTTATATGCAGTGGACTTCTAATTGCTGGAACTGTGAGTCAAATATGGATTCTGGATCAACCTGTATATATTTATGAACAGTCCGGGGTGCTGTATTATGCTGGTTTTACTGAGCCGGCATCGAGCGATTTTGATCTGATTGCATCGTGGACAAAATTACCTGTTGTTCAGCTTTTCTATGATGGACCAGATCAGTTACGAAAAATGGTAGAAGAAATCCTTTGTGAGATAGGGATTCAAATAGGTTTGGGAGATTTTCTTTTAATTAAGTTACGTGTACAGGATGAACTTTGCCACGTTGAGGTTAAATATAGAGATTTCTCTTATGAAGAAAATGCAGGGGCAAGTCAAATTCGGGAAGTTTTATCAAGTAGTTTGAGAGGAATTTTCCCTATTTTAGAAAAGCCGTCTGATGGGTATCTTGTTGAAATAAGGGATGATGTGGAGATTAAAAGAACGCATAATGCAATCAAACCTGTGAGTTTTTTGATTCCTGAGAAACTCTATGAAGTTGCCATAAAAGGCGAAACGCGGTTGCTCCCAGAGGGTTTTTACAACTTTTTTGGGCAGATAGTTTACTTAAACAAAAACATGAAAATAGAAGATTCGGCATTTTTTATAGAAGGAGCGCAGATGGTTTATAAACTTAAAAATGAATTTTTGGTGTATAGAGATGGGAAATTGCTGTATCCTGATGGCCAATTTTTGGTAATTGATGAACCTTATGATGTCCTTGAAGAAAAGATCTTGCCGAAACTTGTCGCTGTGAAGGCAGAAGGAGGAATGCAGATTAATTCCGCAATTCTCGGAAAATATAGGGAATTTCTCGTCTTAGCAAGCGGCATGATTGTTCCACTCGATTTTTCCTGGGTCATGAAAATATCGAACCCGTTGATTGAGTGGTGTGCTAAGGGAGATGAATTATATGTTTTGGATCTTTCTTCTTTCGTAAAAGCGGTAGATTTGAAAAGAAAGAAAATTCTTTGGGAAAAACATATTCCAGGTGCCTGGGGAATCTCATGCTTTGACGATTATATTTATGTTGGAGTTGGTCAGAAAGTACTGAAATTAGATCGAAATGGAAATGTTCTTTCTGAGGAAAATTGCAATGATTTTGGATCCTGGAGAGAGGGTATAATCATCCTGAAAAGCGAAGAGGAAGGTTTTATTGTTAGGAATAACAAAGGTTTTGTGGTGATGAAAAATAGCCAGGCAACTTTGTACATGGACGAGCCAAGAGTTTTCGATAACGTCCTCAGGGTAAAATTTTTTGATTGGGGGACAGTCGTTCAAACAGAAACTGGTTGCTGGGTGGTGGAGAATTGAAAAAAAGGCTCGATTTGATTGTTACTGAGAGAAAACTTGCTGCAAGTAGATCTCAGGCCAGAGATCTGATTAAATTGGGACGAGTGGTAGTGAATGGTAAAATATGCAGAAAGCCTGGCACCATCTGTTTTGAAGAAGATGAGATCAAGCTTTGCGAACCAAGACAGTATGTCAGCCGTGGAGGAGAAAAGCTTGAAAAAGCTTATCTGTCCTTTGGCTTGAAGTTTGCAGAAAAAATTGTCTGCGACATAGGTGCCTCTACAGGGGGTTTCACCCAATTTGCCCTTAAACATGGTGCAAAAAGGGTTTATGCTATAGATGTAGGAAAAAATCAACTTGCAGATATATTGCGAAAAGATGAAAGAGTTGTTTGCATGGAAAATTTCAACGCAAGGAATTTGAGGTTAAGAGATATTGGTGAACATGTAGATATAGTTTTGTGTGACGTTTCATTTATCTCCATCATATATTTGCTTGATCCAATTGGCTTAATTTTGAAAGATAGTGGGGAAGCTGTTTTATTAATAAAACCGCAATTTGAAATAGGAAAAAATCAATCTCATTCTGTAGAATCTCATTTAGAGGTAATTCAGAGGATTTTTAAAAAAGCGATTGATTCTGGGCTTTTTCCCGTTGATCTGATATACTCTCCTATAACCGGTTCAAAAGGCAATATTGAATATTTTGCACATATGGTTAGGGCGGATACGAACAAATGTATATTTGACAGGGTCATAAATATTGTAGAAGAAGCCTGGGATTTTTTCAGGGGTGGAAAGTTGTGCGGACAGTAATTTTACTTTTAATACTTTTTTCTTTGCCAATTTTTATTATGGGTGAGTTAATTGATTTTGTACCTGCAGATTACGATTTTTTCCTGCTTTTCAAAGAAGGATCTCTGTATTATCCTATGATTAAGTCGATTCCGTTTTTTAATTTTTTACTTGGTGAAGAAGGGCTTGGTTTAGAGTATGTTGCAAAATCACTGCTTGAGAATGTGAGCTATAATACCCGTGTTTCTCAAGATCTTCTTTATGAAGTTTTGGGAAGAGATGTACTTTTTGCGGCTCGTGGAATGATTTTTGAAATCCAGTCATTATTCTCACTTGATTTGAATTATTATGTAGAGGCTTTACGCAATATCGGAACAAACTCAATTCTTGTATTTGAAACTGACAAACCAGAACAGTTCATCAAATTTATAGCTGGTATAACAAATCTGAAGCTTTCATACAATGAACAGACCTGGATACTTCAGGATACAGATGTGGCTATATTTTCAAGGTATCATAGAGGTTACCTTGTTTTCAGTGGTAGTAAAATTGCTCTGGAAAAAGCGATAGATACCTACGACAGGCCTGAATCTCAGATGAGAAATCATCCGGCTGTTCAAAGGTTGCTTAACCAACCGACCTGGATTTGTGGGTTCTTTAAAGGTAATTCCTTTGGCATAGATTTTCCCGGTATTAACAGTAATTCTTATGATACAGATTACTTTACCGTTCTGGGGTTGCCAAATGGAGAGTCACTGCAAATAATCGTAAGACAGTACTTGAATGAATCTGATGATCTTGATAAATACCTTTCGAATTCTTCAAATATGAGGAATATGCCACTTATAGGTGATTTGGCTTTTTCTGCTACTGCATCCGGGCCGTCTGATATAGCTCACGAGATTTCGCTGTGGTTTCAGGGAGTGGAAGAGGAAATAAAGAAGATATATGATGTTGTTTCTTATATTTTAAATTTGAGCGAGGGTAGAGTCTATCTAACCAGTGATTTGTCTGGTGAGCAGATCAGGTTTGCGGCTATTTTTGATTTGACGGAGAAATTTGATAATAGTATCCTTGTCAAATATGGTGCACGAAATTTTGGTGAGGAATATCGCTTACCGATTTTGAATGGTTTTGTCTCGTTTTTTGAGCAGGGGAGAAATTTGATTATGACGAATATGTCCAAGGATGAATATGACAGAATATCTAGTAGAAAAAGACTCAGAGATGATGCTGCTTATCAGTATCTTTCTAAAGAACTTCCCGAGAAAGATATAATGAGAATTTATGTGGATTTGGGAAAGATAGTGGAATCTCTACTTGGCATGAAAGCCAGAGGAAGGGTTATGATTTGTGAGTATCTTGAAAATGGAATCCTCATCTACAAAGTGGAGGTAATGTGATGTGAAGATACCGTTTTTCGATAGAAACAAGATGTTGTTGAAAAAATATTCTAAGATTGTTGAAAAAATAAAGCGGCGTGAAGAGCGTTTTTCAAAGATGAGTAACCAAGAGCTCATTAATGTTGCTCTCGAGTTCAGAAAAATTTCTGATCCTCAAAATCACATAGAGGATATTTTCGCGATGGTGAGGGTTGCAGCAAAGAGAACACTGGGTATGTATCCTTTTGACGTTCAATTAATAGGTGCACTGGTTTTAAATGATGGCAAAATCGCAGAGATGAAAACGGGTGAAGGAAAGACTTTGGTTGCAACTATGCCGCTTTTTTTTAATGCGTTGTTTGGCAAAGGTGTTCATCTTGTAACTGTAAACGATTATTTGGCACGCCGTGATGCTCTTTGGATGGGACCTCTGTACCTTTTTCTGGGCATGAGGGTCGGCGTGATAAACCAGCTTGGCAAATCGTATGAAGTTGTCTGGAAGAATCAGGAACTCTATGAAAAAGCGATTTCAGATAATCTTTCTATCTGGCCTGAAGATTATAAGAATGAGTTTCTCAAAGAATCGGCAAAGGACAGAAAAGCGGTCGAAGCATTTGAAGTAGAGTTGATTGAGATAACTCGAAAAGAAGCCTATGTATGTGACATAACCTACGGTACCAACAATGAATTTGGTTTTGATTACCTGCGGGATAATCTGGTCTTTCAATTCGATGATAAAGTTCAAAGGGGTCATTTTTACGCGATTGTTGACGAGGTAGACAGTATATTGATAGACGAAGCCCGAACTCCTCTGATAATATCAGGTCCATCACGTGAGGGAGCATCTGTGTACAGGCGTTTTGCAAGTATAGCAAAAAAAATGTCTAAGGACATCGATTTCACGGTCGATGAAAAATCCAGAACGATTATCCTGACTGATAAGGGTATAGAAAAATCGGAGAAACTTCTGCAAGTTGACAACCTTTATGATCCATCGAATGTGAGCAGTGTGTATCACCTTCTAAACGCCTTGAAAGCTTTGCATCTGTTTAAAAAAGATGTTGATTATGTTGTCATGAATCAGGAAGTTGTCATAGTTGATGAGTTTACTGGCAGGTTATTGCCTGGCAGGAGGTACAGTGGCGGCCTTCATCAAGCGATAGAAGCAAAAGAAGGTGTCCCGGTAAAAGAGGAGTCGGTAACTTACGCAACAATAACTTTTCAAAATTACTTCAAAATGTATGAGAAGCTTGCCGGCATGACTGGAACAGCTAAAACTGAAGAAGAGGAATTCAAACAACTTTATGATCTGGAAGTTGTGGTTATTCCCACACACAAACCTATGATCAGAAAAGATCACGATGATTTAATATACAGGACTCAGGCTGAAAAATATACTGCGGTGGTGAATGATGTTGTTGAAAGGTACAAAAAAGGCCAACCGGTCTTAATAGGGACTACATCTATAGAAAAAAGTGAACTTCTGAGCACTATGCTCAAAAAAGCGGGCATACCGCATCAGGTTTTAAATGCCAAATACCATGAGAAAGAAGCGGAAATCATAGCGCAGGCCGGCCAAAAGGGTGCAGTAACCATTGCGACTAATATGGCTGGTAGAGGAACTGATATAAAGCTTGGTGAAGGCGTTGCCGATTTGGGAGGATTGTGCATTATAGGAACCGAGCGGCACGAGAGCAGGCGTATAGATAACCAGTTAAGAGGAAGATCTGGTAGGCAGGGAGATCCCGGAGAATCCAGATTCTATCTGTCTCTTGAAGACGATTTACTGAGAATATTCGGGGCAGATCAGCTTGAAAAAGTTATGAACGTTCTTAAGATCAAACCAGGAGAACCTATAGAGCATCCTCTTTTGACGAAGCTTGTCGAAACAGTTCAGAAAAGAGTTGAAGGGATCAATTTTTCAATTAGAAAGCATCTTATGGAAATGGATACAGTGCTGGACGTTCAAAGAAACTCAATTTATTCTTACAGAGACTGGATTTTATCAGGTAAAGTAAGCCAGTATATAGATGAAGCCATAGAGGATTTTGTTGAGAGAAGAATTGAAGAATTCTGCGATGGAAGTGAATGGAATCTTGAAGGTTTAAAAAATTCACTATCTGTTTTACCGAAAGATGTGGTATCTATAGATAGCCAAAAATTTGATTCGGAAGGTCAGATGAAAGATTTTCTGATTAGATCTATAAAGGATGCTTATGAAAGAAAAAGGCAGGAAATAGGGGACGAGTACGATCAGTTTTTGAAATTTCTTATTCTTCGCATCATAGATGATAACTGGAGGCAATATCTTGAAGAAGTAGATCACGTGAAAGAAGCGGTGAATCTCAGAGTTTACGGTCAAAGAGATCCGATGATTGAATTTAAAAAAGAAACTTTTGCACTGTTTGACGAAATGATAGCAAGAATAAATGAGATTGTTGTTAGCTGGATGCTTCGTGTTGTGAAAGTAGATAGTAAAAAAGCCGAGCAAGAAGCAAAAAGCGGGCTTTCAAATCTGCAGCTTGTCCATGAAGAGTTCAACATTGTAAACAGATCCGAGAGAAGAAAGTTACACAAAAATGAGAAAATAAAAAAGAGGTTTAAAGTAAAGAGGTGAAAAATTTTTATGATAACTTATGAAACACGCGTTAAAATAGATGAGCTCAGGGAAAAATACCTTAATTTTGTTAAACTTATTGATCCAGACAAACTTAACATGGAACTGAAGAAGATGGAAAGCGAAATGTCAGATCCGGAGATCTGGAAAGATCAAAGAAAGGCAGGAGAGATTTCTAAAAAAGTCAGGCGCATAAAAGAGCTACTCTCTGATATATCTGAGATAGAAAGGAATTTTGAAGATATTGATGTCGGGATTGAGCTTTCCGAAGAAGACCCAGGCATAGCGCAAGATATTGAGAAAATTGTTCAGGAAGTTGAGAAAAATATACGTCGGTTCCAACTTGAACTGATATTGAACGATCCACTCGATCAGAATAATGCGTATCTTTCGATACATCCAGGTGCAGGTGGAACAGAGTCCCATGATTGGGCACAAATGTTACTTAGAATGTACATGAGATGGGCCGAAAGAAAAGGTTTTATCGTAGAATTGCTCGATTTCCAGCCAGGAGAGGAAGCTGGGCTGAAGAGCGCTACGATTCTCGTAAAAGGTGAGTACGCTTATGGATATTTGAAACACGAGCGCGGTGTACACAGGCTTGTTAGAATATCTCCATTTGATGCTGCAAAAAGAAGACATACCTCATTTGCTTCAGTCAATGTTGTTCCGGAGATTTCTGATGATATAGATGTGGAAATCAAACCGGAAGATATAAGAATTGATACATTCAGGGCATCTGGTCACGGGGGACAATACGTCAACAGAACAGATTCAGCTGTCAGAATAACGCATTTGCCAACAGGAATAGTGGTTTCCTGCCAGAGTGAGAGATCACAGCATCAAAACAAGGCGCTTGCCATGAAAGTTCTTAAAGCAAAACTCTATCAACTGGAGCTTGCAAAAAGGAGAGAGCAGCTTGATGAGATTCAGGGTGAACTTAAAGAAATTTCCTGGGGAAACCAGATAAGATCTTATATTTTGCAACCATACACGCTTGTCAAAGACCACAGAACAGATATTGAAACTGGTAATTTCGATGCTGTACTTGATGGGGAACTTGACCAGTTTATTGAAGCTGAGCTTTTATATTTTGCTGATTATAAAATTTAGTGTCTGTGTATTCCATACTTTTTCATTTTGTAGCAAAACGTTTTATAATTAACACCTATCATTGTTGCTGCTTTTTTTCTGTTCCATGCTGCTTTTTCGAGGGCATTGTATATAAATTGTTTTTCAAGTTTGGCAACGATGTTGTCTATGTAATTTTTCATTCGAGATGGTGAAAAGTCTTTCTTTGCCACGCTGGTTTCTATCAATTTACCTATTATATCTTGCCCGGAAGCATATTTATAGATCATATTTATTAGCTCTTCAGTATTTCCAGGCCAGTCGTAGCTTAAAAGCGCGTTCATTGTCTGTTCATCAGGAAATTTGACAGGTAGATGCTTATGTTTTTGATGCAGTAAAGACAGCAAATGATCTACCATGTAAGGAATGTCTTCTTTGCGATTTCTGAGTGGTGGGATTTCGATCGCTGCAGAATTTTTTGATTCACAGTATTCTACGACAATATCTATTTCCTTTTCATCTATCGTGCCTGTGTATCGATTTGTTTCTTTTTCGCTATAATTTCCATCCGTAAGGTATTCTATATACGCTTCCACTTTTACACCTTTCTCAATTTTCAAAGTTATTTGGTCAACATTTTTTGATTTGAGTCTCTGTAATTTCCTGAGAGTTTTCAGAATTTTGCAACCTTGAAGTTCAACGGAATTATTCATAATGTCGCACCTTTTTTTCAACCTTTCGAGGGAGTTTTTTGCCTCCAGGTACTTGAGGGCTATTAAAAATGAGTCTTCATTATCCACGAAGATGGTGTTGTTGAACTTATCCATTTTTTCGCCATAGATTATATCCCAGAATTCTTCAATTAATTTTTTTTCGTAATCTTGATTATCTTCATAAGTTTGTAAATAGATTTTTTCGTCCAGGGCTGGTATGCGTATTTTGCTAATGAATCTGGCAGGAATTAATATCTTTAGCATACTCTCACCTTCATCCTGCTGAAATTGCTAAAGCTATTGACAGTAGCTTCGATTCAGCACTATCAGCTCTTGATACAACTACAATAGGAGCATTAGCTCCCACTATTAATCCAGCTATTTTTCCTTTTGCAAAATACACAGCCGATTTACCAAGAAAATTTCCAGAATGGATATCAGGAACAACTAAAATATCTGCCTGCCCTGCAACTGGACTTTTTACCCCCTTGATTTCCGCTGCTTTGTGGCAAAGTGCGTTATCCAAACCAAGCGGGCCATCAACAAGGCAACCCTTTATTTCCCCGCGCTGCGCCATTTTGGTTATCACTGCTGCTTCAGTTGTTTCAGGCATATCGTTATTCACCGTTTCAACAGCGCAAATCAAAGCTACCTTTGGTGTCTCATAACCTAATTTTCTAAGGAAATCAACAGCATTTTTTATAACTAAGATTTTCTGTTCAATATTTGGTTTAATCACCATACCACCATCTGTGATAAAAATGACTCTTTCCACTCCCGGGACTTCTATCCCGGCAAGATGGCTCAATAGGCCACTTCCCCGAAGCCCCCATTCTTTATTCAGTACAGCTTTTAAAAGGGTAGAAGTCTTGACAAGACCTTTGATCACCACGTCGGCTAATCCAGATGAAACGATTTTCACACCCGTTTCTGCTGCTTCACGTTCTGTGTGAGCATGTATTACTTTAGCTTCGCCCGAATAAGATATACTGGAACTATTTCCAACCAGAAAAATTTCCTCGACGATGCCTATTTCTTTCGCTTTGAAAACTGCTTTGACTGCTTCTTTATCTTCAGCGCCAACAACGACGACCCTTTTTTTTCTGGATGATTTTGCTTTTTCAATTAAATCTGACAGTGTCTTCACGCCTATCACCTCGCATTTCTTATCGAAGAAGCAATATATATCATTGCCATCAGCGCATTAAAGACAACTGGATATTGGTCATGAGATAGCGAAACTGTCCTACCGTCGATTCTCTCAACTCCAGGCATCAGCTCAACCGCATCTGCATAAGATGTATCTTTAAACTCTACTCTTAATTCAACGGGATTGGCGAAATTGATTAACGGCAGTTGATGTCTTTCTATCTCAACAGCCTTCTTAACTGCCTGTTTGATTTCACTCATAACTGAGGTTATTGGTTTCATAATGGCAGCATACCTGCTTATACCTTCTTTAGTCACAACGTATTCGTATTTTCCCATGAAGAGATCCTTTAATTCTCTCTTCAACATCTCATCGCCCACGATTAGTGCCACCGGAACTCCGTGATATCCAGCAAAAGCCGCGTTTATAACTGCTTCATTCATCCTTTTTCCATTTATCCAGATGTTGTGAACCAGCGAACTGGAGTACGTATGATCCATAATTCCATTTTGACAGCCAATGCCAGCATGGTACCCTATAAAAAATACTCTATCGAAGCTTTCGTTTAGCCCACTCATCATGAAATCTTTTCTTAATGATCCGTGGACAATCTTGACTCTATCGTATTGTTTTGTTATTCCATAAGGAATGTTATCACCGCGACTGTGGGAATCTGAGATGACAACTTCACTGATATCGGCGCCAGAATCAAATAAGCCATCTAAAACAGCCTTCAAGTGTTCCTGCAACAGATCAATAGATTGTTTGTTCCCTGGATCCACTTCCTGCCACATCGATATTCCAGCCAAGCCTTCCATATCAACTGAGATGTAAATTTTCATCTTGCGCCCCTCCTTTTCTGCTTATACATTGTTCTATCTGCAATTTTCAAGACATCTTCAAGTGATTTTGAGCCGTCATAAACAGATATACCAAAACTTATTGTAATCTGTTCGTCAAGTTCAGGTATAATTATCTCTGAAACTCTTTTTGCAAGCCTATTTGCAATTCTTTTTGCCTTTGATTTGTCTGTGTCTGAAAGCATTATTAGAAATTCGTCTCCCCCGTACCTGACAACCAGATCCATTTTCCTGACACATTTTGTTAGAGTTTGCCCAATTTCCCGCAGTACTTTATCGCCAACTATGTGTCCATATTTGTCGTTTATGGTCTTGAAACGGTCAACATCTATCATGATAAGGGAAATTGTCCCACCTTTTCTTTCTATAATACCTTGGAACCTGTCAAAATATTCTGTAAAGTAATACCTTGTATAGCAACCAGTTAATGGATCAGTAATCGCAATTTTTCTGTACTTGTTTCTCTCGTTATCAAGTTCGTCAAAAAGCATCTTCACTTTAAGACCGACACTTATTTCCTTTGCAACTAATTCAAAGACAGCAAGATGAGATTCAGAAAACGCATTTATGGATTTTTTTTGGAAACTTACTGCTCCAACAATCTGCCCATCGACATTCAAAGGTATTCCCACATAGCTCCATATGTATTTCGTTTCACCTTTAATCAAAGATTTTGGTTTGTAGGGGTCTATCCGGACGGTTTTTGAATTTGGTATGTAGATCATCTCTTTTTTATCTATAACGTAATTTGAAAAACCACGATAACCACGGCTAATCTTTAAACCGCTTATTTCTTTTTCTTGGTTGATCCCATATTCAATATTCAATTCTTCTCCTTCAATTAGGATTAGATAGAAAGTATCTATCGGTATTATCTCGTTGACTTTCTCATATATAACCTTCCCTATCTTTTTCAGGTCAGTTTTTTCACGACCAAGAATGTCTACAATTTCCTCTAATAGAGAGAGCCGGGTTCCCATCGTTTTAAGTTCTTTGTATCTCTTTTCAGCCATCACTTCAGCTGTTATTTCTCTGAGAACTACAACAGCATCGTTGTTCATAGGTATTGCGATAACTCTAAGGGTTTTTCCATCCACCTCTACTTCTCCTTGATTTGTTGATTGACTTAGAAAAGCCTTTTCAATAATGCTCGCCAGTTTTTTCCAGAATTCTGAGTTACTTTCGTTAGCTTTGATAATGTGTGGTTTGTTGCAAAACAGTATTTCCATTTTCTGATTCACAATAATAATTGGTGATATTGCCTGGTTTTTGAGAATTATGTCAACATATTTGACAAGAACTTGGTTCGGAGCAAAGATCAATAAAGAGTATATTGATCCTTTTGATTTTACCGATAAACAACTTAGATTTTTCCAGATACCACATTTTGTCAACGGGACAGATATAGTTTTTTCAAGATTATTTATACTCTCTTTTACCAGATCTGACAGAATTGTTTGAAAGTCGGTGCTTTTCTTTATAGTTTGATCTATAAACAACTGGTTAGCTTGAACCTGCGAGCCATTGATGAAAACAGCTGAAGGAACTATGTTTCTTTCGCAAAACCATTCAAAAAAATCTTTCATTGGTCCACCTCAAATGTCAATGATACCATTTTTGAATTTCATCGGTATGGTGATATGATCAATCTTGGTGATGCTATGATATTGGTGGATCCACAGTTTACTGTACCTGTCTCAGTAACTGGAGAATGGTGCGCACTGAACTGCCTCCATTGTGGCAAACATTATCTGAGGAGCATGAAGCAGATAGGTGAAATGGAAAATTATGCCAAGATGGGTTACAGATCTTTTCTTATAACAGGAGGATTGAATCTTAAAGGGGAGATACCTTACAATGGTGTTTTGAAGAAGCTAAAACAGATTAAAGAACGGTATGGCCTTGTTTACAATTTTCATATAGGTTTTCCGGAAATAAATCTGAGCTTTCTGAAAGATATTGCAGATGTCGTCAGTTTTGATTTCTTTGCTGATAAAAGACTGATGAAAAAAATATATGGTTTGCAGAGAGACATCGATTTACAAATAGAGACAGCCATGTCGTCTGGCGTAACCTGTGTTCCACACCTGACAGTAGGGATTGATTGCGGAAAGATCTCCCACGAATTTGAAGCACTTGAGGTTCTTGCAAAATATTTTCAATCTATTGTTCTAAATATTTTTGTACCAACACGCGGAACTGCCTTCGAGTTGTGCAACCCTCCAAGCATAGAAGATGCCAAAAATGTATTTTTTCACGCAAGGAAGTTTTTTAAAAAAATAGCTCTTGGCTGTATGCAACCTCGTGGAAATTACAGACTTCTGCTCCAAAATGAATTATCAGAAGTGGTTGATGTTATCGTTAAACCAGTGAAAAAAAGCTCAAATTATTTTCGGGGATGCTGTGCTTTTGCATTAAAAAGCGAGTTTTAGGAGGTGTTTTTGTGTACGAAAAAGAATTTTTAAAAATGCTCTCAAGATCATTTGAAGAGTGGGAGGAAGATCTTTCGAAAGACCTTCAAAAATACCCGGAGAGGCAAGAAGGGTTCTTTTCTCAGGCTGGATATGAATTAAAGCGAGTTTATACACCTCTTGATATAGCAGACCTGAATTACTTTGAAGAAATCGGCTTTCCGGGGGATTATCCCTACACAAGAGGTGTTCAGAGAACTATGTACAGAGGAAGATTGTGGACAATGCGTCAATATGCTGGTTTTGGAACGGCTGAGGAAACGAATGAAAGGTTCAAATATCTGCTTCAACAAGGGCAAACAGGTTTGTCGGTTGCTTTTGACTTACCGACCCAGGTGGGGTATGATTCGGACCATCCTCTGGCCGAGGGTGAAGTGGGCCGGGTTGGGGTCGCAGTCGATTCGCTTAAAGATATAGAAATTCTTTTTGATGGAATACCTTTAAAAAGTGTAAGTACTTCTATGACTATTAACTCAACTGCGGCTATTTTGCTCGCAATGTATGCGATCACAGCACAGAAACAGGGAGCCAAAATAAGCGAATTACGTGGGACAATACAAAACGATATACTCAAAGAATATATAGCAAGGGGAACTTATATTTTTCCTCCTCAACCGTCTATGAAGATAATTACAGATATTTTTGAATTTTGCGCAAAAAATATGCCGCGCTGGAACACAATAAGTATAAGCGGGTATCATATAAGAGAAGCTGGTGCAAATGCTGTTCAGGAACTCGCATTTACTTTTTGCGATGCTATTGCTTATGTTGAAGCAGCTATAAACTCTGGACTTGATCCAAATGTATTTGGTAAACAGATATCTTTCTTTTTTGCGGCACATAACAATTTTTTGGAGGAAATAGCAAAGTTCAGAGCAGCAAGGCGCATATGGGCAAAACTCATGAAAAGAAGATTCAATGTCACAAACCCCGACGCAATGAAATTGCGTTTTCATACTCAAACAGGTGGATCAACTTTGACTGCTCAGCAACCTTTGAACAATATAGTGAGAGTTGCTCTTCAAGCGCTTGCGGCTGTCCTTGGAGGGACACAGTCTTTGCACACGAATTCTTATGATGAGGCACTGGGATTACCGACAGAAGAATCAGTGCGTGTGGCGTTGAGAACGCAACAAATAATTGCCTATGAATCAGGTGTAGCTGATACAGTAGATCCACTGGCAGGCTCATTTGCCATAGAGACACTGACCAAAAATATTGAAGAGGCTGTGTGGCAATACATAGAAAAAATAGACTCACTTGGTGGTATGGTCAGAGCAATTGAATCTGGATTTGTTCAAAAAGAGATTCACAATAGCGCGTATAGGCAACAAATTGCTGTGGAGAAAGGTGAACAAATAGTGGTTGGTGTCAATGCCTTTCAGGCAGATCAAGAACACCAGGTCAAAAATGTATTGAAAGTTGATCCGGCTCTGGAGAAAAAACAGATAAATGCATTGAGGCAACTGAAAAATCAGCGTGACAATGAAACAGTCCGCAGATCTCTACGCAACCTGAGAGATGCTGCTAAGAAAGGTGAAAATATAATTCCATACGTCTTTGAGGCAGTTTCATGTTACGCTACATTGGGAGAAATTTCAGATGTTCTGAGAGAAGTTTACGGTGAATACACTGAGTCAACCATACTGTGAGGGGTGGTAACTGTGAAGATGTTCAGAATCCTTATTGCAAAACCGGGTCTCGATGGTCATGATCGTGGTGCCAAAGTTGTTGCCCATGCACTTCGCGATGCAGGTTTTGAGGTTATATATACTGGATTAAGGCAAACTCCTGAACAAATAGTCAGAACGGCTATACAGGAAGATGTCGATTTGATAGGTCTTTCGATTTTATCGGGCGCCCATTTGCAGCTTTCGCGAAAGGTAATTGATTTGATGAAAAAGGAAGGAATCGATCACATACCGTTGTTTGTTGGCGGCATTATACCTGCTGATGATGTTGATGAACTTCTTCGAATAGGTGTAAAGAAGGTCTTTGGACCAGGTACGCCGCTGTCTGAAATTGTTCAACAAGTGAAAATTCTCTTAAGCGGAGGAGTGACTAATACCAGTGAATCATAAGTTACTTGCCAGATTAATCAGCAAAATTGAGAATAATCCGGATCAGACTCCGGAGATTTTGAAGGATTTTCAGCCAGGATATTCAAAAATTATAGGTTTTACAGGAAGTCCCGGAGTGGGAAAGAGCACTTTGTTGAACCAAATTATCAAAGAGGTTCGAAAAGAGAATTTTACTGCGGCTGTTGTGGCTGTTGATCCATCAAGCCCTTTTTCAAAAGGAGCATTCCTTGGAGATAGGATTAGAATGAGAGATCATTTTCTCGATGATGGGGTTTTCATAAGGAGTCTTGCTTCCAGAGGAGCTCTCGGGGGATTAAGCGATTCTACTTTTGATGTGGTCAATTTGCTGGAAGCTGCAGGTTTTGATTATATATTTATTGAAACGGTTGGGATTGGGCAGGCCGAGGTCGAAATTTCGAATTTAGCAGACATAGTGGTTTTGGTTCTCTCTCCCGGTTTGGGTGACGATGTACAAATGATGAAAGCAGGGGTTATGGAAATAGCAGACTTATACGTTATCAACAAAGCGGACCTTTCTGAAAGCGATACTCTTTGTAGTCAGCTTTTATCGTTTCTTTCACTTTCAAACGAACAAAAAGATGAATCGCGAGTTATAAAAACAAGTGCGTCAAATGGTGAAGGTATTTCGGAGCTGTTTAGCAGAATGAACAAATTATGGGAGATCTATAAAAAAGAAGAAGTTCTCAACTCAAGGAGAAGAAGCCGTACAAGGCATCATGCTGAGAATATTCTGAGACGTATGATCCAGCAGGCCGTAGAAGGCGTAGATGGCGAAAATCCGTATGCTATTGTAGAAAAAGCTTTTGAAAAAATATGCGTGTCAAAAAAATATGGTCAGGGGGGAGGGATTTGAACCCTCGGCCTCCGGACCCCGATTCCGGCGTTCTTCCTTCTGAACTACCCCCTGAACTTTCTCAACATTCAAATATACCACAAATCTCAAAACCTGGCAACGATGAGTAAGCCATTTGCAGAAGTGGGAACTTCTTTTGCTAATTGTGTTAAAATTGCTCGGGGTGATATTTTGCTTGCTGTTGTGGGTATTCTGCCAAAAGAAGTTGAACTGCTTGTTAATGCTCTGAAGCCTAAATTAGAGGTATTCGAAGTCATGAAACGTCCAGCCTGGAGAGGCTTAATAGGAGATAATGAGATATTAATTTCGTGTGGTTGTGTTGGGAAAGTTGAAACAGCTTGCCTTGCCCAGAAATTAATAGATCAGTTCAAAATAAGTGGTTTGATCCTAATTGGTGCCGCAGGTGCACTGAAAGATGATATAACATTTGGTACTTTAATAGCTGGCACAGAGTACATAGAATATGATTTTACCCCTCGAATTAATGTTGATTTGATACTTCAGCCATCTCAGGTTTGTTTCACACAGTTTATGGAGAGTGACGATTTTGTTTATGGAACGATTGCATCCGGTGATCGATTTGTGTCTTCTGAAGCTATGGCTAAGGAAATTTACGAATCCACATCAGCGATATGCGTTGATATGGATTCAGCTGCTGCCGCAAAAGTTTGTGTGGAAAATGGCAAAGATTTTCTTGCTTTAAAGGTAATTGTAGATGTTGTCGGTTCAAAAGCCGTCGAGCAGTATATTGAAAATCATCCGAAATTCGGGATGAAACCTGCAATGGTGTTAGCGGAGTTTTTGACGAACAACTTTATGTTTTGTGGGTGAAGAATGATGAAAATACCCGAGGATATCAAAAAAAGGATAGAAAAACTCAGAGAAGAGATTGAATATCACAATTACAGATATTACGTTCTGGCAGATCCAATCATCAGTGATGAGGAGTATGACAGATTAATGCAGGAATTAATCGAACTTGAAAAGAAATACCCCGAATTAGTAACACCAGATTCGCCTTCGCAACGGGTTGGAGAAAAAGTTCTGGATGAATTTCGCAGTGTTGAGCACTCTGAACCAATGTTGAGTTTAGATAACACTTATGATGAAGCGCAGATACGTGAATTCGATAAAAGAGTCAGGAAACTCCTTGAAAAAGACACAATCGAATATGTTACTGAGCTGAAGATAGATGGTGTTTCAGTTGCTTTGAGGTATGAAAATGGCAGGTTTGTGCTTGGGTTAAGCAGAGGCGATGGAACGCGTGGAGACGATATAACTGAGAATCTTAAGAAAGTTCGGAGCATACCACTGATATTAAGAGAGCCTGTCACAGTTGAAGTTCGAGGGGAAATTTACATGCCAACGGAAGAATTTGAGAGGTTGAATGAAGAGAGAAAAAAAGTTGATGGGCCACTTTTTGCCAATCCGAGAAATGCAACCGCTGGCACCTTGAGGCAACTTGATACAAGTGTTATCAGAAATCGCAGGCTGGATTCATTTATTTACTATGTGCTTTCACCCGAAAGGTATGGTTTACAGACTCAATGGGATGCCCTGAAGTGGCTTAAAAAGATCGGTTTTAAAGTAAATCCATATTCACAGCTCTGCCAGAATATTGATCAGGTAATAGATTACTGGAAACAATGGATTGAAAAAAAATCTGAGCTTTCTTATTGGGTTGATGGGGTAGTTGTCAAAGTAAATCATTTTAATTTTCAGTCGATTCTTGGATCAACATCAAGGTCACCAAGGTGGGCAATAGCATTTAAATTTCCGGCTCAGAGAGCAAAAACCAGGGTGTTAAATATCATTGTTCAGGTTGGAAGAACGGGGGTTTTGACGCCTGTGGCAGAGCTTGAACCAATTCAACTTGCTGGGACGGTCGTAAAGAGAGTATCGCTGCATAACTTTGATTATATAGAAGAGAAAGATATAAGAATAGGGGATCAGGTTTATGTTGAAAAATCTGGGGGAATAATACCGCAGGTTGTATCAGTTATAGCAGATGAAAGAAATGGTTCAGAAAAGAAGATAGAAATTCCATCAAAATGTCCTGTCTGCTCTGGAAAGGTGGGGAAAATCGATTCTGAAGATGTGGCGCTTAGATGCCTTAATCCACACTGCCCGGCCAAACTCAAACGTGCTTTAGAGACTTTCGTATCGAGAGGTGCCCTCAATATAAAAGGCCTTGGCGAAAAACTGATTGACAGGCTTGTTGATAGCGGGCTGGTAAAAGATATTGCAGATATATTCTATCTGACCCCCTTTGAACTTTCTCAGCTTGGTAGTGGTATTGGGCAAAAGATGATTGCCAATCTTCTTGCGCAGATAGAGCAGGCGAAGAAAACTCCGCTGCACAAAATTTTGACAGGTCTTGGTATCCCTCTGGTTGGCGAGAAAACAGCTAGAATATTAACCCAAAAATTCAGAAGTATCAAAAGGTTGCTTTCTTCTTCTGTAGATGAACTAACGCAAATTGAAGGAATAGGCATCGAGATTGCAAAGAATATTAGAGAATATTTTGACAACGAGAAAACAAGGCAAATAATTGGAAAACTCGAGAAAGCTGGTTTAAATCTCGAGGAAAAAGAGGCAGTGGTGCAATCAAAAATTCTTTCGAATCTGACCTTTGCCGTAACCGGTACGCTCAAGAATTTTACCAGAGACCAGATTAAACAGTTAGTTCAATCACTCGGGGGACAGGTTACTGATAGTGTGTCGAAAAGCACCGACTACGTGATAGTCGGCGATAATCCTGGATCTAAGTTAACAAAAGCCAGAAATCTCGGGGTGAAATTGCTAACCGAAGATGAATTTCTGCAGTTTGTTAAAATCGATATCAAAAATCTCCGGCAGCAAAAACTATTCTGAACCCATACAGATTTATCAATGCAGATGGCAGACTCTCTGTTCGAAAAAGGTTCAGCATGTAGCTGATTTTCACGTTAACTTTTGGAGAATCACCAAAAGTGAATTTTACGAATGGTTCGACAACAACCCCAAGAGATTCGGTTTCTAATGGCGGAATAACAAAAATTATATCTTTATCGCTGTCAGAATAAAATCCAAAAACAGTTTTTTGGAGTGATAACCCGAAATCCACAAAATCGACTTTGTATGCACAGCTCAGATACATATCAATGTTTCCTCTCTTTATAAATTTTCCATCGCTTCCATCGCTCGAGAGAACAGATACCATCGCCCCGGATTCCAGGTGGGAAGAAAGAGGCTCAACATAAATACCTGCAAAACTGTATCCAGACAGGGAAAAAGGGTCTATACATGCTTTGAAGCTGAAACCTACATCGTTGAACATCTTTTCAAACTGAAATCCACTGTATCTATATCCGACAAAGACCTCGTAATCTGACACGGGAAAGTGTAGTGCTACACCTTCATTTGTGTCGAAACTCATATAAGAAGCAAAGAGTAAACAGCTCAAAAAAATGATGATAATTGCAAAAGCTTTTCTCATTATTCACCACTCCGTCATGATTTTATAAAAAAGCTGAGCATAAATCCTTGCTACGAGTAAAAGATCGTCCAATGCAATTCTCTCATCGGGTTGATGTTCTGTTTCTAATCTTCCAGGAAGCAGCGGGCCAAATGCAACACCACACGGGACAGCTCTCGCATAAGTTCCTCCTCCTGTCGTAAGAAGCTCTGCTTTCTGCCCGGTTACATCGGTGTAGATTTCACTTAAGATTTTTATCAGCTCACTATCTGGAGAAACAAAAAGAGGGGCAAGATGATTTTGAGGTTCAACTTGAAGAGGCTTGAGTGCTTCTTTTATTTGCTTGGTGAGCATCGTTTCAGAATAAAATACAGGATATCTTATATTAATAACGGCAGTTATTTTTTCAGGATCCATCCTCAGTGTTCCGAGATTAACAGTTAAAGGTCCTGCAATGCAATCTGTACCGGCAATTCTTAATGAAGTTCCATCGGTTTCATACCCAATTTTTGCAAAAATGGTTCGCAGAAACGTTGATAGGTCCTCGCAATTGATATCGATAGTCCTTAGAAAGTCCAGCAAAGCTGATATTGCGTTAACGCCAGTTTGTGGTTTAGACCCGTGGGCAGATTTACCTGTTATTTTTATTTTTAATTCATCTCCGTCAATATTCCAGAACACTTTAGCACCATTCTGGGGAGTGAATTCTTTCAATTTTTCAAGGATTTCTTCTCTAACGGGTTTTAATACAGCCAGAGCTTCTTGAGGTACCATATTTGAGGCCTCTCCGCCCTTGAGCAGGACGACCTGAGTGTCTTTATTTTTATGCAGGTGTTGAGTTATTGTATAGTTTATTATTCCTTTTTCAGCATATATAATTGGAAAATTCGCATCAGGTGTAACTGCGTATATCGGAATTTCTTCCTTTTCAAAATAATGTTTAACACCTTCCCAGCCAGATTCTTCATCGCAACCAAGGATGATTCTAATACGATTTTTCGGATTAATCCTGGACTCTTTAACAGCTTTTAAAGCAAAGATGGCTGCTACAGTTGGACCTTTATCGTCTGAAGACCCTCTTCCCCATAAATAGCCATCTTTTATAATCCCTCCGTATGGATCTACCGTCCATCCGTCACCTTCTGGTACCACATCCAGATGTCCAAGGACCGCGAATAACTTACCTTTAGTTCCATATTCGATGTGTCCTGCGTACCCATCAATGTTTTTCACATTGAAGCCCCATTGCTTGCCCATATTCAAAGCTGCCTCAAGAGCCTTTGCGATTCCTTCTCCAAAAGGTTTACCATCTCCAGCGGGTTGGGATTTAACTGATTTGATCTTAACGAGGTTTGAAGCTGCATCAAACAATTTATTGCTGTTTACAAGCACGAATTCGTCGACCGTTTTGTTCACAAAATTCACCTCCATAACAAAATGATACAATAAATATGGTGGTGTTGAAAGAATGAGATTTTCGGTAATGATTTTTTTGTTTTTTTCAGTATTTATTTTCGGGAATGTGCTTTACAGCGATTACTTTGGCTATTCTTTATTTGATTCACGAGCATGCTTGATCTGGTCTCCAGAGGAAATGACGTTTATGCTTTCGCCAATTGAGAATATTACCGTAATTACTGGAAAAGAGTTTGCAGTTTTAGCGAATATACTCAGGTATTCCAGAATTGAAGTTTCTGCGAAATTTTCAAAAATGGGCACAACTTTTTACATTCAGGACAGGAAGCCGTTTATTTCGTTTAATCACTTTACTATTGGCTTTGATTTTTCGAAAAAAAAGAGTGTATTTTTCTCGTCCATACTTGATACATATGGTGTCCTTCCAGATCAGTTTGTGAATCTTGGTACATCATTGAGAATATACGAAGATGGATCGAGAATTTTAAGATTGATCGCACAAATTAGATTCTGGCGCAGCGGAATAATTGCATCTATTTATTACGGTGGTGATAGGCTTTGCGATGTATCGTTTTATTTTTCCTTTTAATGTTTTTGACTATCTTCGGCAGTAATTTTCAAATAATCTTTACCTCCGATTTGCATGAGACGCTGTTTAAAAATGGTTATGGACCTGCTGGTCTTGCAGAATATCTGGAAAAAAACGGCAGGGAGAATTTACTTATTCTTGATGCAGGAGATCTGTTTGATTCAAAACTTCAACTGCCATTTTTTGGTGATCACAGAAATCATACACTTGATTATATAAAAAAAGTAAAATACGATGCAATGGTACTCGGAAATCACGAGTTCTATTTTTCACGTGAATGGCTCGAAAATTACAAGAAAACCAATAAATCTCTCTTAGGTGCAAATGTGAAAGGGCTAAAACCATACGAAATTTTTGTACTCGGTGATCTGAGGATAGCTGTGATCGGGTTAACCACACCCCAGCATGTAGCCAATCAGGTGGAGCATTATGGCATGTTACCCGAAGATCCGTTAAAGGCCCTGCGAAGAATTGTCAATGATCTTCCAGAAGTTGATTTCATAATATGCTTGGCTCATTTACAGCATGAACTGGATCGAAAAATAATTGAGTCTTTTCCACAGATCGATTTATTGTTGAGCGGGCATGATCACAGAGGACCTGAGCTTGTAAAGATCAATGACAGTTATATTTTTGAGGGCAAGTCACGTGCAGATTCAATCTACACACTAAATGTCAACACTGAAGAAAAACTCATCACTTATGAACAACTCAAGATACCCACAGCCGATCGTATAACATATGATGATGTGAAAACGGCAGCAGTTATTTCCATAATAATTGGAATTCTTTCGATGGCGTGGCTTACCTTTAACCCAGAATGAGGTCAAGTACGGCCATACAACTGAAGCCAATAAGTATCCAGTATGTTACCATTCTTTCCCGACCGCGGAGATGAGTCTCTGGTATTACCTCGTCGCTTATTACAAAAATCATTGCACCCGCAGCCGTTGCCATGAGATATGGCATCAGTTTCGATGAAATTCCACTCAAAATAGCACCAGTTGCTCCACCAAAAATTTCAACCAAGCCTGTGAGAAAACTTACCAGAAACGCTTTCAAAGGTTTATAGCCAGCATTGATCAAAGACGCCGCCACTGCTGCACCTTCTGGTATATTCTGTATTCCTATCGCTACAGCTATTGAAAGTGCATGAGGTGTATATCCACCGACGCCAACTGCCATACCTTCGGGAAAATTGTGTATTGTTATAGCTATGACAAACAACCAGATTGCTTTCAATCTCCTCGTTTCGATACCTTCGTGGCCTTTCATAAAGTGTTCATGGGGAACTATTTTGTCAATGAGATCAACGATCAAACCACCAATTAAAAAACCAATAACGAATCTGAGAGGTCCTCCAAGTTCCATTGATGGGATTACCAAGCTAAAAGCGCTTGCTGCTAACATAACCCCAGCAGCAAACCCAAGAGATCCATTTATGAATTTCTCGCTAGCACCTTTTCTAAAAAATAAAAATGGTAATGCTCCAAGGCCGGTTGAAGCACCTGCCAGAGCACTGTAGATGATTCCTTTCAGAAGTTCACTCATTTTCAAGTTTTGATAAAGCTTTTTTCAAAGCTTCGACGGGGGCCATTATGCATTTAAATTCTTTATCGTGAAAATCCATTTCTTGTCTGATGTGCTCCTCATTGATCTCGAGTGCGATATTGATATTCTTGCCGTTGACAAGTCTGCAAAGTGCCTCAGAGGCTGCAATAACTCTTGGGCACCCTATGGCTTTGAATGATATATCTTTTATTAGAAAATTTTCCAGTTTTACAAATATTCTCACTCTGTCACCATGTTCAGGATACACAACTTCTGCTGTGTGAGTGTAATCTATTTGATTTGCATGCGCTGGGTACATAAAAAGTTGTTTAAATTTTTCAGAGTAAGTCATGCTATCACTCCTGTAATTTTCTGAGGCGCTCAACTTCCTCAAGAAGTACCTGGTTGAAATAGTCTATCTCTTCTTCTTCATTGTCGTAACCCAGTGTTATTCTAACAGCTCCGGTGACTATCCATTCATCCAGCTCCATTGCTTTCAAAACATACGATTGGCTTGAACCATGATGCGAGGAGCATGCAGATGCTGTTGATACAGATATACCTCTCATATCCAGTGCGGTTGCGAGAGTTTCACCATTAATACCTTTAAAAGAAACATTAATATGTGAGACTATGGTATTTTCTCCATTTATGTGATGATTCGGAATTTTTTCTATTGTTTGAAGTATTTTTTCTCTAAATTTTAGCATCTTTTTTTGCCAGAGGTCGTAATTTTTCTCTATAATTTGTAAAGCTGTTGCCATTCCATGAGCTCCAGGAACATTTTCCGTGCCGCTTCTCAGACCTCTTTCATGGCCTCCACCAAACATTATGGGATGAATTTTGATTGATTTGTTTACATACAAAAACCCTGTTCCTTTAGGAGCATAAAATTTGTGACCTGATGCCGATAACATATCAACCAAAGTAGCATCGATTTTCAATTTCCCAAGAGCCTGGACGGCATCACTATGAAAAACTATACCATGCTCTCTTGCAATTTTTGAAATTTCATCTATAGGTTGTATGACACCAGTTTCGTTGTTGACCCACATTATTGATGCCAGGACAGTATTTTTTTTAATTGCTTTTTTAAAATCACTTGCTTTGATATAACCTTCAGAAGATGGTTTCAAGTATGTGACCGAATAACCGAGCTTTTCAAGATACTTCATAACTTCGAGAACGGCGGGGTGTTCTATCTCCGTTGTTATCAAGTCACCGCCTTCTGGGAAGTTTGCTCTCAAAAATCCTATGATTGCTATATTGTCTGCTTCTGTTCCGCCAGATGTGAAGAAAATTTCTTCCGGCAGAACATTTATATGCTTTGCTATTTTTGAACGTGCACTTTCATAAATCTGCTTTGCCTGCTCACCGTGGGAATGTAAACTTGAAGCATTGCCAAATTGCTCCGTAAAAACCTTGATGACTTCCCGAGCTACCTCATCGAATACACGTGTGGTTGCTGCATGATCAAGGTAAACTTGCACTTAAATCACTTCCTTGCAAGTGATTCTTCATATTCTTTTATAGCCTTTCTCAGAGTGTCCACCGCAAGGTTGCTGCAATGATATTTTACTTGGGGCAAACCGCCAAGTCTTTCAACAATTTCCTTCCAGTTCAACTTTTTGGCTTCTTCGAGTGTCAAACCTTTGACAACTTCTGTCATCATTGAAGCGGTAGCTATATTCGCCGCGCATCCGTACGATTCAAATTTTATATCTGTAATGCGATCGTCTTCAACTTTCAGATAAACTGTCATCATATCACCGCATGCAATACTTCCTTCTGTGGCTTCTGCATCGGCATTCTCTATTTTTCCAAGGTTTCTTGGATTTTTAAAGTGATCCAGTACAAGTTCGGTGTATTTGAGCATATTATCACCTCCTGATTAAGTATGGCTTTTAATTGGACTTATTTTTCGGAGCCATGATACTACCGATTTGAGCTTCTCAACTGTGTAATCTATCTGCTCTTGAGTTGTGAACCTGTCAAATGTAAATCTTATCGACCCGTGGGCCCTTTCATGATCTCCACCAATTGCCAGGATCGCATAATTCGGTTCGAGTTTTTCTGAGGCACATGCCGAACCTGTGGCAACCTCAACTCCTTCCATACTAAGCCCTAAACTTATCGCTTCGCCTTCTATGAATGAGAAGCTGAAATTGACATTGTAAGGTGTTCTCGTTTCACCTCTCGGCCCATTCAAAATTACATGATCGATTTCTCTTTCTACCCTGTTTATAAAATATTCCTGAAGCCTTCTTAACTCTTTTAATGCTTTTTCCATGTTCAAAAAGGAAAGTTCTGCGGCTTTTTTCATTCCCATAATTGCTGGAATATTTTCTCCCCCAGGTCGTCTTTTATCGAAAGACTCTGCTCCATACATTACAGGCTGGATCTTCGTTCCCTTTTTAATGTATAAAAAACCAACGCCTTTTGGACCGTGAAATTTATGACCGCTGACACTCATCAAATCACAATTTATTTTTTTAACATCTACAGGAAGTTTGGCATACATTTCTGCTGCATCGGTATGAAAATATATTTTATGATCCTGAGATTTTACTATTTTTCCAATTTCTTCAAGCGGCATAATAGAACCGACGAAATGTCCAACAGATATGACACTTATCATTATTGTGGAAGGTCTTATAGATTTTTTGAGCTCGTCAAGTTTGACGAATCCCTCTTTGTCAACGGGTATTACGGTAACCTCAAAACCTTCTTTTTTTAGAGCATCTGCTATGCTCATGATCGAACCGTGTTCCAGTGCGGAAATCACTATGTGATTACCATTTTTTTTGTTTGCCCGTGCTATTCCAAGAAGAGATAAATTGTTTGCTTCAGTAGCGCCTGATGTGAAAACTATTTCCTCAGGCGAATCTGCATTGATCGATTTTGCAAAAAACTCTCTTGCGCTAACAAGATCGTCGTAAATTTCCTCTGCTGATTCATATAATCCATCAGGTCTCGCAAATTTATCGACCATGTACTGTTGTACGACTGCAGCTACCTCTGGCAAAACTCTCGTGGTTCTGCAATTATCTAAGAAAACCTTCATTTCACACCTCCTCAATCTTCAGAGCTGACGCAGCACACCCATAATAATGCGTGCCATTTTTTCGCCAGCTTTTTCAGCAACTTCAAGAACTTCCTGAGCTGTTATCGGCCTCAGGTCTTCTGGTACAGCGCGGTCCGTTATTGCTGACAATCCAAGAATCTTGATACCTCCATGTTTTGCTACTATGACTTCAGGGACAGTAGACATACCAACAGCATCTGCTCCCATGTTTCTAAGCATTTTAAGCTCAGCGGGAGTTTCAAAATTAGGACCGGCAACTGCTACATACACGCCTTCGTAAAAATCTACTTTTTCTTCCTTAGCTATTTTTTTTGCCAGCTTTATAAGATTTCTGTCGTATGGTTCACTCATATCTGGGAACCTTGGTCCCCATTCGTCTATATTCAGACCTCTGAGTGGATTGTCCCCCATCAGGTTGATATGATCACTTATTATCATGGGTTTGCCTATTTCAAAAATAGGATTCAAACCTCCTGCCGCATTTGTGACAATCAAATATTTCACACCAAGCAACTGCATTACTCTTATAGGAAAAGTCACATCCTTCATTGAATATCCCTCGTAATAATGAAATCTTCCATTCATGAGCATAACGCTTTTCTCTTCAAGTTTTCCAAAGAGTAGTTCTCCTTTATGACCAGGAGCTGTTGAAATCGGAAAACCAGGAATTTCGGAATAGTTGATTTTGACAGGATTTTGCAGTGCTTCTGAAATTTTTCCAAGCCCGGAACCAAGGATTATTCCAGCTTCAGGAAGAATTCTTACTTTCTGCCTCAAAAACTCAGCGGCTCTCTCAACTCTCTCAACATATTCCTTCATTACATATACCCCCTTAATTATTTGAGCAATCCGCTAATAATAAGATCAGTTGCTTCTTCTTCAGAAAGACCCTTACTCATCAGAGTTTGAAGTTGAGCAGCGTTTACACGACCTATTGACGCTTCGTGTGTTAGTTCAGAAAGATCGTTCAATACCTTCAAGATGGGTACAGTACTTACATCGACATCTTCACCTTTTGTTACCTCGTCACATCTTATATGTGCTTTTGAGTAGCTACCTATTCCATAGGCTTCATTTACAACTCTAACTTTTGCTTTGTCCAGGGCGACCACTGTGGTTTTGGCAATACCATTTGAATATTTTCCCAACAACCTCAATTTTTCTCTGATTGCAACTTGGTCATTCTCAATTGCTCTCACTTTTGCCGTGAGATCAGCTGTGGATTGATCGTCAAGTTCAGCTTCCGCATCGAGAATAAGCTTTCCAACCCGAGTTTTTGTAAGCGTGAAATTGTTTACAAAAAGTCCTTTTTCGGCAATTTTTGCACGTGTAGTAGTTTTAAGGGTAATTGAACCGGTATTAGAATGATAATGCTCGTCTGAGTAATACATCTTTGCATTCCTTCCTATTGAAACAATTGAGAGGGCGTCATGTGTAAATTTTTCCGCCCATGGAAAAGTACAGTGTGCAACAAATTTAACCTGTGAATTCTCCTGAATCTCTATCTCAAAAATAACTCTCTGAATACCTTGTTTTTCCAAATATCCTGTACAAATGTGAATAGGTGTTTCAAGGACGGTATCTTTTTTCACAACAATTTTTGCTCTGACGCCGTCACTTAACTCCTCTGGAAATATTTCAACCCCTTTTACTCCATTAAGACCCACTATCTTCCTTCCACTTATTATGAGTGATGCAACCCGTTTGTCTAAAAACTTCGAAACATTTCCTCCTGCTTTTTCATAAGCTTTCATCAACATTTCAAACTCTTTTTGTTGTTTTATAGCAGTGCTCATAATTGCGCCTCCTCTATGGAGGGTATATTTACATGCATGCATTCGTCACACCTGCTTTTATAGTAATGAATAACCTTCACAGGATCTCCCTTTGTAAAGACTGTACCATTACATAGCAAATAGGCCTCATCTGCTATCCTGGCAATTTCTTCACGATGGGTTATCAATATTACCGTACCTCCATTTTTCGTAATTCGGTGCGCAATTTTTTCAATCATGCCAAGCGACATAATATCAATTCCAGAATCTGGTTCGTCGAGTATGGCGTATTTCGGATTCAACAACAAAATTGACGCAAGTTCTACTCTTTTTCTCTCGCCACCACTCAAAAGATTATCAACAAATCTGTTGATATAAAGTTCTGGAGACAGGCCTGTAAGTGTCATTACTTCTTCGAGGTCTTTTGTGCTGATTTTTAATTTTCCACCGAGTGTAAGATATTGTTTTACTGTAAGGCCCTGGAACCTCACCGGTTCCTGCCAAAGCAGAGTGATACCTTTCGTAGCTCTTTCGCTAATTGAAGAGTTTGTTATGTCCTCGCCGTTAAGCTTTATCTTGCCAGAAGTGGGTTTATACCCCTCGAGTCCCATTATTGTATATGCCAGGGAAGATTTTCCAACTCCGTTGGATCCAAGAACAGCGTAGATTTTAACCCGATCAAATTTTGCATTTATGTTCTTGAGTATGTATTTGCCGTTCTTTTCAAGGCTTACATCTTCAAGCACAAGCATCATTATCGTCTCCCAAAGTAATTTTACACGGCAAGGATTACATTTATATTAGATCTTTTAAGTCTAATTTGTTTCATAGGCTATTCCAGGATTATGAATGGACCATCCTGTACAAAATCTCCCCTGAAGCTCTCTTCTTTCAGCGACAGATGTGAATCCAGATCGTGATATAAAAAAGCCCCTGTTCCAGCGGCAAAGTGGATGCTTTGCCTTATACCTATGCTACTTTCGCCCATGCACCCAATCATCAATCCTATATTTGCGGCCTGGGCAATATGAACTATTGACATAGCATCGCTCAAGCCCGATTTCATTAATTTTATATTTATGAAATCGACGGCATCTTCCCTGACCAACTTTAAAGCGTCGTATTTTGTGAAAACACTTTCATCAGCTGCAACAGGATAAGGGCTGTTAAATCGAACAAATCTCATTCCTTCTATATTGTAGCGGTTTACTGGTTGTTCAAAAATCACAACATCAACCTTTTCAGCGTAAAGCGCCTTTGCAAACTCAACAGCCTCCTTGGGAGTAAAGCCCTGATTTGCATCTACTATAAAGCTTGCTTGAGGAGAAACTTCTTTTGATTTGACAACTCTTTCTATGTCATTTTTGACATCTCTACCAACTTTTATTTTTATTTTTCTGAATCCCTCGTCGTAGATACGCTTGACTTTTTTGATAGTGTTCTCTAAGTTTTCAATACCAACAGTTTTGTCAGTCTCTAAGGTGTTTTTGCTGCCGCCAAAAAATTGATATGGTTTCATATTGAATTGTTTACAGAAGGCATCCACAATAGCAAACTCTATGGCAGCTTTTATTGCAGGGGTTGCTCTCAAAGTTTGAAGATCATGAAATAAATTTGCGTAACTTTCCACATCTTTACCAATCAGAATGTCTTCAACAGTTTGATGGAGTTTTTCCAGCATAGCAGCTGTTTCACCTGAGATTACAAATAAGGATGATGCTTCACCATAACCCTCTATTCCGTTTTTGAGTTTCACACAAACTTCAACATTTTCTTGTTCTTCGTGACTTCCTAAGGAAATTGTGAACGGTTCAAAGTAGCTATAGAGTGTCTTTTTGAAACTAATAGATGTAATCTTCACAACGCCACCTCCAGTTTAGATATTATCTTCATAATCTGACTGGCATTGAAGGGATTAAATACTTCGTAATCATCCAAACAATAGCTATTTAAACATGATATACCGAGAATTTCTGTGTTGATAAAATTTTTTATCAGGGCTATTTCTTTAAACAAATCTGGTGAAACTGGGATCTGGTCAAAATATTCAAAATTTTTTCTTGCTGGGTCATGTGACAATACGATATATTGTGGCATGCATCCATACAGCAATCCAAGGGCAACCTGGCCATAAGCAGGATGCCTGAGTGCTCCCTGACCTTCAATAAAAATCAGGCGTTTTTCATTTTTTTCGAGCCTCAATATGAGGTTTTCAATCGTACCTGGTATAAAATCCGATGCTATCGCATCTATAACTACTCCTTCATCTGCGCCTATCATTATACCAGTCTGACCTGTTGCCAGAAAGGCTGCAGGTAATTTTCTTTCCAGTGCAGCCTGCCATAACTGGATTGCAGTTGTTCTTTTTCCAACAGCGCAATCTGTCCCAAGAACGCAGACTCTTATTGTTTTTGATTTGTAAATCTGACCGCTAAAGATTTTCAGTTCCTCTTTTAGATGTCGAACATCTATTATTCTGCTACCTGTCTTTTTTGCTGCAGTAGAAAACGGTTCTGTTTCACTCATTTTTAGATGAAATCCAGAAACTATATCCAGACCATATTTTATAGCTTTGAGGACATGATCAACGAGTTCTTGTGGGAGGAATCCCCCCACATTTGCTATTCCGATCAAAAGAGTTTTTGCCCCAAGATGTACAGCTTTATCAACACTATTAACCACTGGTACGTTGAATTTAAAATGGCTCATAAAATCGGCTGTCCATTTTCCTTCCTGCTCTGCAATCACGCATACGGGAATAAAAATTCTGCTGTGCCTCAGCAGACCATAAGTGGTTTTTGCCAGTGTAGTTCCAAGTTGACCCCATGATAAAATTGCTGCTGGTGTGCCGGGCTCGAAAAAGCTGTCTATTCGCAATTTAACGCCTCCTTATGGATTAATCATATCATTTTGATGTTTATTTGCCGGTATATTTTCCGATAATAATTCTGGAGGGTTTGTATGCAAGGCGTAGTTATTGAACGTATGGGAAAGTTCGTGAAGATCAAAACACATGATGGTGAAACAGTTGTCAAGATGAGAAAGAAATTACCGGAGCTCGGTGAGATGGTTAGAATCACTGATCGACCGGTTTCACAGAAAGTTTATGTTGCAGAGAAGATTACTGAAGCTCCCGAAGCATTGCCGCCTCTGAATGAATTAAAGCCTCTTTTGAAGACGATTAAAAAACCCAGAACGAGCTTTGATATACAGTTTTTATCACAGTTAGTTGATATGATTAAAATGCGTGTAGGTTCTCTACCACAAGATTTTTACGCAAATCTCGGTATGTACTATGAGAATGGTGAAGTTGATGAAAAGATGAAATCTCTCGGTTTCTGGCTCCTGACACTCTCGCATCCTTACGTTTTCAAAAGCATCCCGTCCAAGAAAGGTCCCATTCACATTTTTATGAATAGAAAGAAAAGATCTTTTAGTGTGTCTTTTGTTAAGAATTCATCTATTGTTTGTGTCAAAGGCACTGTTCAGGAAGATTACATATTTGTTGATTTTATAAATTTCTCTCCGGATAGAGAAGCACTGGAAAAGCTTAAAGATAATTTGCTTGGATACTTTAGAAATGTATTTTTCAAGGTTGGTGATTTGAAAAATGGATTATACGCGTAAACTGGCTGTCGCACTCGGTTATGATCCAGATGTATTCGATGCCCCGTTTGTGATAGCCAAAGGTAAAGAGGAAATTGCTGAGAGAATAATAAAACAAGCCCTGGAAGCGAAGGTGCCGGTAGTTTCTTCACCAGAACTTGTAAGAAAACTCTATAGACTGGAGGTGCTTGAAGAAATCCCAGATGACCTTTATTTTGCAGTAGCAGAGATACTGGTTTTTGTTCAAAACCTATGATCGCTTCTCGTTTAGTTTCTTGAGAATTTCCTTCAGCCTTTGAAGTTCGCTGGCAGCTTTTTGAAGTAGTTGCTCTCTGCTTCTTACTGTCTGATTAATTTTTTCTATCAGCCGTCTGACTGTTTTATTTTCTGTTTTCAAATCTGTTGCTGGACTATCAATCGCTTTGCTTATTGCTACTGTGATCATATGAATCTTTCTTTTGTAAATACTTATTAACAGCGTGATTATTGTTCCAAAAGCGACACACACAACTATCATTGAAGGATAGTACCAACTGTGGCTGTAAAGTGGAATCATGACAAGTATTGAGAAATTGAATCTATCGTTTTTCTTTAGAAGTGCCCAAAAATTTTTCCCTTTGTATTTTACCTTTGTTATTTCATCTTTTTTGTTGATATTGACTGTTCCATGTAATTCCTTTCCTCTGGCAGCTGATTCTGAGGACATAGTAATCTTTCCCATTTGATCGATTACAAAATAAACAACAGATAGATCTTTTGAAAAAGGCAGGTTTAATGAAGTGTATACACCAGGTTCGGATTGTATCTCCTCTATCAATTTATTCAAGTGTTCCGCAGTTATTGACAAGACAGCAGTGTTCACTTTTTTTATGGTGTTTTCATTTTCATATTTGTTGATGAAATACATTGAAAAACCTATGCTTAGAAAGATCCCGCAAAAAATAATCAAATACCTTGCTCTTATAGCCACTTTCCCATCACCAGTAAATCAAAATATTGCTCATCTATTAAGACGGCTTTTTTCTTTATTCCTTCAATTTCAAAGCCGAATTTTTTGTAAAGCGAGATAGCTCTGTGATTATCTGCTATCACCTCAAGTTGTATTTTTTTGAATCCCCTTTCCTTAGCTACTCCCAGGCACTCTCTCATCAAGGCACTCCCGATTCCTTTGCCCCAAAAAGGTTTTCTGACACTTATCCCGAGCTCACCTTTGTGGAGAATTTTTCTTCTGAAAGAACCGGATAGGGTTACTACACCAATTATTTCATCCATATACTCAGCTACCAGAAATATTTTTCTGTTATCAGACAGGTATAGAGTTATAATTCTCTTTTGATCATATATGCTCTCAACTTCATCGGGATATGTCAGAAGAAATTTTGATTCACTCGTCACAGCTTTCTTAAAAGATACTAACTTAGCAGAGTCAGATAATCTGACTGGACGTATGATAACATTTTCCATGATCTCATATCCTTTCAAAAAAGCTGTCAAGTTCTTTAAAATTGATAGAATACATTACGGGTCTACCATGAGGGCATGTGCTGATTTTGTTTGCAAAGATTTCTCTGACAAGATATTTTGCCTGAGATAAATCAAGTCTGTCTCTTGTCCTCAAAGCACTCTTACAGGAAATATCTGCAATGATTTTTTTCATCACCTCTTCCAATCCATAGATATCTATTAACTTTATTTCGTCAATACTATCGATTATGAAACGCTTAACATCACTCTGGTCAAGCCACGTAGGTATTTTTTTCACGATAAGTTGATTTTTTATTATTTCATAATCAAATCCAATTTGCTTTAGAACATTGTTTTTTTCGATGAGAGCCAGTTCACTTTCTCTCAGTTCGATTTGAACTGGTATCAGCAGATCTGTGCCGTCATTTTGATTAAGAGAAGAAAGCATTCTGTTATATATCAATCTCTCATGCGCAGCATGAAAATCCACTATAAAAAGCTCATCTTTCGTTTCCACTATTATGTATCTTCCCCTGACAATCCCGATAATTTTGAAATCCTCTGGAGGAATCAGCATTTCTTCAGATGTAGTGGTAAATTTCGCATTTGGGCTTTTATACTCCACCTGGCGTTCCTGAACTTTTGCCGGTGTATTTCTCGATATGTGGTGTATAATTGGAATCTTCAGTTGGGATTTTATAGAATCACGCACGAACCGAAATACTTCCTCATCACGGGAGAATTTCACCTCTATTTTTTGTGGATGGACATTAACGTCTATATCTTTTGGGGGAAGAAAGAGGTTAACAATCACTACGGGATGTTCCTTTTGGTGCAAAAAATCTGCATAAGCTGAATAAATGGCACTTTGAAGAAGTTGATTTACCACAAATCTATCATTGACAAACGTGAAAATGGCTTTTTTCCTTCTTAAATTAGCAGGGCTAACCGCACAACCGTGCAATTCCATATCTTTCCACTGTGATTGTATTGCCTTCAAAGAATCCATTGGAATATCCGGAAATAACGCTTTGATGCGTTGAATTAAAGTCGTTGCTGGTAGATTGTAAATAACCTGCTGATCTTTTGTGAGAATAAGGTTTATGTGCGGATGGGACAAGCAGAATCTTTCAAAGACCTCTACTGCCATTCTTGCCTCAACAGCATTTGATTTTAGAAATTTTCTTCTCGCCGGGACATTGAAAAACAGATCTCTAACGATAACAGTTGTACCTTTTTCAATTTGAACCGGTTTTTCATAAACCAGATGACCAGCAACTACTTCAATTTCATGACCAAGGTTAGATGATGCCGTTTTGGAAAATATCGTTGTCTTGCTTATCTGACATATGGAATATAAAGCTTCTCCTCTAAAACCAAAAGAATTCAGTGTGTATATATCCTGAAATGAATCAATTTTGCTGGTTGTATGAGATTCATAACACACAAGCAAATCGTCTTTTTCCATACCTTCGCCGTTATCCTGGACTTTGATTTCACTTTTTCCGCCATTAATAAGTTCTACAACTATTCTGTCAGCGCCTGCATCAATGGAGTTTTCTATAAGTTCTTTCACGACCGAGTAAACACCAGTGATAACTTCCCCAGCAGCTATTCTTGAAACAATGGATTTATCAAGCCTTTTAATTTTCATTTACAGACACCTCACAGATAATAATAACTCATCAGAGTTTTATAAACACAAGAATAAAATAATCTGGGAGGTGACAATTTTGGGAAAAAAGACTAAACGTGCCCTGGCATTTATTGTTTTGATGGGGTTTGTCAGTCTTTTTTCGGATATTGTATATGAAGGTGCTCGGAGTATCTCTGGACCATTCTTGGGATTGCTTGGAGCAAGTGCAACTGTCGTCGCATTCACAGCAGGACTTGGAGAGTTTATTGGATACGCTCTCAGGCTTGTTACAGGTTATCTTGCAGGCAAGACAAAGCGATACTGGCTTTTTACCTTTGTTGGTTATTTTATGAATTTGTTTGCCGTTCCTGCCCTTGCTCTTGCAGGAAATTGGCAGTTAGCGGTTCTGCTTTTGCTTTCGGAACGCTTTGGCAAGGCGATTAGAAAACCATCGCGTGACACAATGATGTCTTATGCTGCTAAACAGGTTGGAACGGGTTTTGGTTTCGGTCTGGAGGAAGCTCTTGACCAAGTGGGTGCAATCAGTGGACCTGTAATACTTTCTTTGGTTCTTTCATTAAAAGCGGGAGAAGAGTTTGCAAAATACAAGCTTGCATTTTCTGTGCTATTTTTTCCAGCGTTGATTGCTATTATTCTTTTAATATGTGGAAGAATCTTTTTTCCAGAGCCAGGCGAATTTGAGGAAAAATCAACCCCGGGTGGAAAGATTACAGCCAATGGTTTTGCCCTCTATATGGTAGCTATTTCTCTGATTGCAGCTGGCTTTTCTGATTTCCCACTTATTTCTTTTCACTTTGCAAAAAATCATATATTGAGTTCTTCAACAATTCCACTGTTTTACTCAATAGCAATGGCAGTTGATGCCGTAGCGGCTCTTTTCTTCGGAAAACTTTTTGACAAAAAAGGTATCATGGTTTTGATAATATCATCTGCCCTGAGTGCACTATTTGCTCCCCTTGTCTTTCTGACAAAAAACATTTTCCTCATCTCAGTTGGGGTGTCGCTCTGGGGAATTGGAATGGGTGCACAAGAATCCATTCTCAAAGCAGTTGTGGCAAATCTGGTATCGCGTGAAAAGAGAGCATTTGCTTATGGAATCTTCAATACAGTTTTTGGATTGTTTTGGTTTCTCGGTAGCCTCTTTATGGGGATTCTTTACGAGAAATCTTTATTATTACTTGTGATTTTTTCTGTTGTGAGCGAATTATCATCAGTATTTGTATTGCTTGGCCTGAGAAAGCACTAATCCGATAAATTTTGATATATCCTTGGGAACGTTCTTTTTTTCCAGTGGGGACTGAAGAAATCTGTAAAGCCATTCCAAACGCGCTCTTTGAATAAAATTTGGAGCGCGTTTCTTGATCCCTGAAATTACATCAAATGAACCCCCGACTCCCATAGCTAATTTTGCCGTTGTCTTTCTGAAATTTTCGTAAATCCAGATTTCTTGCTTAGGAACTCCCATGCCAACAAATATAAGATCAGGTTTGGCTTGTTTTATTTGTTCTAAGGGGCCTTCTTTTTCAAAATATCCATGGTGATAACCGCAGACAATATTTCCAAATTTCTCGGTTAAATTTCTGGCGGCTTTTTCAACAACATCAATTTTTGCACCGAGCAAATAAATTTTCCAACCAGAAGCACGCGCTTTATCACACAAAGCCATCATTGTATCTATTCCTGTAACTCTGACAGCCTTTCGCCTGTAAATTTTTTTCAGCGCCCATATGACTCCTATACCATCCGGGACTATTATATCTGCATTTTGAACAGCAAATTTATATCGTTCGTCCTCTGTTGTTTTAACTATTATTGATGCATTGGCTGTTACAACAAAGGTTTTTTCGTTGTTCGATATTCTTCTGGATAATATCTCGACCAATTCAATTAATGTTGGAGTACTTATTGTCAGGTCAAACAATGTGAATTTTTCCAAAGAAGTTGCCTCCAGGATAAAGATAAGGCCGGATATATCCGGCCCGTGGTGCCGAGGGCGGGACTTGAACCCGCACGGGTGTAAACCCACATGATCCTGAGTCATGCGCGTCTGCCAATTCCGCCACCTCGGCATTTCATCCAGTATGATACCATAACTTAAAAATGCTTTCAAGCTGCAACCGTCATAGTCCGAAAACTTGACAGAGTTCTTTCAACAAATCTTCTGCTTTATCTTCATGTACAAGGCATGATATCTTTATTTCAGAAGTTGTTATCATTTCTGGCTCTATGTTTTTCTTTCTCAAAACTTCAAAAAATTTTGCTGCAACACCTCGTTGATATTTCATTCCTAAACCTATTATTGATACCTTAGAAAACCCCCCTGTGATCTTAATTTCACAATCAAGATCTCTCATTGCCTTCTGTACGTCAACCGAGTTACTTTCAACAATTGTGAAAGATAGATTAATGTCTCCTGAGTTACTCACCAACGATATCATATCAACGTTAAAGCCTTTTTCAGCGAGTTCTCTAAATACGTCGGCGGTTGCTTTAGAATTTTTCAAGCTATAAACGCTGACCTTTACCTGATTTTTCTCTATCGTCGCGCCTGTAACAACGGGTCGCTCAAGCCATTCCGGAAGTTTTCCCATCACCCACGTTCCCTCCTCATTTGAAAACGAAGAAGCGCAATAAATTGGTACGCTGTATTTTTTTGCTATCTCAACACTTCGAGAATGTAGAACCCTGGCACCAAGTGCGGAGAATTCCAACATTTCATCGTATGTAATATAAGACAGTTTTTTTGCCTGGGGAAAGATCCTGGGATCTGTTGTATATATGCCAGCGACGTCGCTGTATATTTCGCAGATTGTTCCAAGTTTTGCGGCAATAGCAACAGCAGAAGTATCTGATCCTCCTCTTCCAAGAGTTGTCAGTTCATCGTTTTCGTTTATTCCCTGAAACCCTGTAACAAGTAAAACATCGTTATGAAAAGCCAGCGATCTTAATTTTCGGTCATCTATATCTTTTATCCTTGCCGAATTAAAATCGCTGGTTGTCAGAATCCGAGCCTGAAACGCATTCAAAGATACAGCTTTCATACCTATTCTGTCAAGGTATATGGATAGCAAAGCAGCGGATATTTGTTCGCCACAGGATAACAACATATCCAGTTCTCTTGGATTGGGTTTTTCAGACAGCCTTCTTGCAAGAAAAACCAATTTGTCTGTTGTTTTTCCCATTGCAGAGACAACAACGATTAACTTTTTCCCATTTTTTACTGTTTTCACTATTTTCTCGGTAATTTTTTTGATTCTTTCTATGCTGGCAAGCGATGAGCCACCATATTTTTGTACAACAAGTTTCAGAAAAATCACCTCTTTTTGGATAAAACATCACGAAATGTGTAGAACGAAGCTTTAGTACTGATAGCAAATTCAGCTGCTTTCAACGCACCGAGTGCAAAGATTTTTCTTGACATTGCCCTGTGAGATAATTCGATTACCTCGCCTTCATTTGCAAATAAAATTTTGTGATCGCCGAATATTCCTCCGGCGCGGATTGAGTGAATGGGGACATTTCCGAGGCTTTCACTCAAAAATAGAGCTGTGCCGGAAGGAGCGTCTTTCTTTTTCCTATGATGAAACTCAATGATTTCGATATCCCATTCAGAAAACTCCAGTTTGAAACTTTCCAGGATATTCTTTATCACGTTTATTCCCACAGAAAAATTACTTGAATATACAACCGGAACCAGAGCAGACAATTCATTGAGCATCGATATGTCTTGTTCTTTCAAATTGGTTGTTCCAATAACTGCAGGGCATAGAAATTTTTTCGATAACTCCACGGTTTCTTTCAAAGCTTCTGGTGAAGAGAAGTCTAATATGATATCTGGTTTTTCTTGTACTTCTCTATGTGTTCTGTCAAATTTTGCCACTAATTGGTGGCAGTACTCGCTAAAAACCTCGATAATTTCCTTTCCCATTTTTCCTGAAAATCCAACGAGTCCATATTTCATCAGCACCATCCTTTCTTTGCCAGTAGATCTCTTAATGTTTCTATTGTGGATCTCGACGCACCGGTCATAGGTAACCTCAATTCATTTTTTATTTTTCCCATCAACCATAGAGCAGCTTTAATAGGTACGGGGTTGGTTTCTATAAATAAAGATTTCATTAATTCAAGGTTTTCAAAGTGTGTTTTTCTTGCTAATTCGTAATTTTTGTCCAGCATTGCTCCAGTCAATCGAACCATGTTTTCCGGTGATATGTTCGAGAAAACCGATATAACACCAGCTGCTCCAACTGACATTAAATGAATAGTTCTATCATCATTTCCTGACCATACATAAAAATCTTTTCTGCTAATGAGCCTTATTATTTCGTCTGCTTGAGAAACGTCTGTATTAGCTTCTTTTATGCCTATTATGTTTTTACAACGATCAGCCAGATATGCTACTGTTTCAGGGTTTATATTTACTCCGGTTCTCGATGGGACATTATAAATTATCAATGGTATATTCAATCTTTCAGATAGGTACTTATAATGCTCAATTAAACCCTTCTGGGTTGGTTTGTTATAATAAGGACTGACAACCAAAACTGCATCAGCACCGTTTTTGCTTGCCAGATGGGACAGATGCAATGTTTTTTCTGTATCGTTTGTACCTGTTCCGACAATTACCTTAGCCCTGTCAGAACACATCTCCTTAGTTATGCTTGTGAGTTTCTCCCTTTCCTTATCTGTTAAAGTTGCCCCTTCTCCTGTAGTTCCTGCGACAACTATTGCTTGAATTTTCTCCGCAAGCTGCCATTTCACTAAATTTCTGTACGCACTATAATCGATTCTTCCGTTTTTGAACGGCGTGACGATCGCTGTACCAACACCTTTAAACATTTCTTCCCCCTCCTTTTTCAATAAAAAAGCGGGCTACTTCTGGTAGCCCGCTTCTCACACAGTGGTCGTGCTCTAAAAAAGCAAACACAACCACACCGCAAAAAGCGGGCAGTTGTGCTTGGTCTTCTTTATTATGCTGGCATTCACAGAATTCAGAGAATTCATCATTATTATATCCCCCAAGAGTTTTAAGTGATTATATCAAGCAAGTTTGGGATTATTTATTAACATTTCATTACTGAAAGTTTACTTCAATATAGTGATACTTGAAGAAATCTGAGATTTTCTCTGCAAAACAGAATTCGGTTTAAGCTGGTAAAAAAGGTTTCGTTGATCAACAGTATTCTGAGTAATCATATAGTAACTTTTATGTCATTTTTCCATAACGTATTTTTTTATTTTAGTGTTCTAATAATATAGAACAATATATATCTATGGAGGTGGTACAATGCGGGAACTTTTTTCTTTGAAAAGCTTTCAGGTTTTAGTTGTGCTTTCAGTCATGGGGCTGATTGGCTGGTTCGTACCTTTTGCTCCTTTAAAGATCATATTGGTTTTCACAAGCATTATATTTTTGGCGTTTACTCTGAAAACCTTTACGGGAAAGATGGCTGGTTTCATAGTCTTATCTCTTTTGCTTTTTTTCATACCTGCCTCAATCGGATATTATGGTTCGACACATAGCTTTTCATGGTTCAATTTTGAACCTTTCATTAAGGGTTTTCTGAATCAGGTTCCATCAAATAAAATCACAACTGTTTTTCCAGACACGCTTGTTCAAAGTGAATCTGTAATACAGATCAATTTGACAAATGTTGAAGTTCAATTCACTGATTCTGACAGAATAATGGTTCCCGGTGAATTATCGGTTAGGAGTGCACCATCTGGATTGATCATCGAAGGTGGAAGCCATTTAAAGAAATATATTCTGGAGATTGGAAAAGCGGATCTGAAAGATTTGCAGATACGTGCAACAACCGTTTCACTCACTGGAAGTGCAAATTTGAGAAATCTCAGATTGAATTCAACGAGTATTAATATTTCAGGAACAATTGAAGCTCAAGAAATGTTTGCTGACGGGACAGGTATCAATTTGAATGGGAATTTCTCCGGAAAAGATTTAATTTTAAACGGCACAGGGGTGAGTTTATCTGGTTCGTACGAATTTCAAGATATCCTCATCGACTGTACTGGGATTTCACTGCACATGGATTTATCAAACTGCAATCATCTATCTATTGATACAACAGGGATCAACGGGACAATTAATTATTCAGGCGATACAGATCTCTATGTTCAGATAGATGGTACAGGAGGAAAACTGAAACTGGTGAACAAATCAAATGCAGATGTCTTCATAGATAGTTCCGGTGTTAAAGTGGCGAGAGAGTGATAACTGTGCTTAGAAAAATCGACAAACATAGTGGTATACCAGTATATTTGCAGATTGTTAATCAGATAAAGGCTGAAATATTCCTCGGAAATTTGAAGGCGGGTGATCAGATACCTCCTGTAAGAGAGCTTGAGCAAGTCTTTGATGTGAATGTGAACACCGTTTTGAAAGCACTTGATAAGCTTAAGATGGAAGGATTTCTCGTTTCCGAGCATGGTGTTGGTTATTTTGTATCGAAAGATGTATCTATTAGCTCTGAAATCTTACACGAAGTCAAAAAAGCCGTCAGTATATTGAAAAATAGCGGCATAGATATTTATACATCTTTGCTGATTATAGAGGAGGTGTGGAAAAGTGAGGATTTTTGAAGCTTATGTAAAAAAACAACTTGTTGAAAAAATAGGTGCCATGCTCTTTTTTCTTGTGGTAATGTTGTATCCAAATTTTGTGGCCAGGGCTTTTGGCATCTTTTTTATAATACTTTTTGGACTCACATCTGATTTAAGACAGAAAAGGCTCGATCCACTTATGAGTTTGCCTTTCAGCAGACCACAAATTTTCTGGTTTGAGTACAGTTTCTTATTTTTGATCGTCACAGTAACTTTTTTAATCGGATTACCTTTTAGCACTCTCACCATAACCACTTGGATTGAATTTCTCAGATCAGTTACGTTTATGACAGCTTTCTACAGTGTGGTTTTGATGGCAACTTGTTCTGGATTTGATAATTATGGTGCTGCATTTTTGTTTCTTTTGGCGGATTTGATTTTAGCAGGTATAGGGACTACTGAATTTGGCCCACGGCTTAACCCGTATAAATTTATAAGTCCTACACATCAAGGGAATGTATTTATGGCTTTCGCTTTTTCCATTTTTCTGCTGTTTTCCGCCTATATTATTTTCACAAAAAGAGGTGGTGAAAGATGATTAAAATAAGCAATTTAAGAAAACAATTCTCCGGCAATCAGGTCTTGAGTGATGTTTCGTTTTCTATAGATACTGGAAGTATATTTGCACTGATTGGCCCAAATGGTGCTGGTAAAACAACCACGATCAGATGTATTTTGAGGGCTATAGAACCCGATGAAGGAATTATAGAGCTGTTTGGCGAACCATTTCGCTGGGAAATGAAGAAAAAAATAGCAGTTGTTAATGAGGACAGAGCCGTATTTCGAAATTTCACCGCCAGGGATTATGCCCAGATATGGTCCTGTTTGTATCCATCATGGAATGACAGAATCTTTTCAAATTTCATATCGAAGTACAATTTGAATCTTCTACAAAAAGTTGAATCTTATTCCATAGGTATGAAAACACTGTTTTTCGTTGGGCTTTGCGTTTCAAGCCAGGCAGATATATTGATTCTCGATGAACCAACAGAACACCTTGACCCAACGATCAGGCTCGAAATAATGAGTATATTGAAAAAATATGCTGATCTTGGAAAGACCATTTTAATATCTTCTCATGAGATTTATGAAATAGAGGAATACGCTACCCACTTTGGAATAATGAAAGAAGGAAGAATTGTTTATACCGATTCAATCGATACGGCCAAAGAAATCCACAGGGTGGTTGAGAAGGGTGAATCGGTTGGTGATGGAAAAATAATAGGTGTTGTTGGATCAAGTTTACTTATCAAAACCAGCAAAGATGTCGGCAGATTTCCTAAGCTCAACGATATAGTGATTGGATATTTAACTGGCAGAACTGAATCAACAAATTTGTTCAGTTGAGAAGCGGGCAATTGCCCGCTTACTCTCTCAAGAGAATCAGATAGAGCACGAATAATATTGCCAGAAGCCACGTAAACCAGTGTACGTCTCTTCCTTTACCACTGAATAATTTCACTACTGGATAAGTAACAATCCCGAGAGCGATTCCATTGGCAATAGAATAAGTCATAGGCATCATTATGAGAGTAATGAATGCCGGGACAGCCTCTGTAATATCATCCCAGTTGATTTTTTTCAGAGTTTTGATCATCAGAACACCCACAAAGATCAATGCAGGAGCTGTCGCAGCTGATGGAATTGTCATGGCAAGCGGTGAAAAGAATAACATACAAAGCATGAGGATGGCTACTACCACCGATGTTAATCCTGTTCTGCCACCTTCTGCTATTCCAGCACTGCTTTCGATATACGTTGTTACTGTTGATGTTCCGAACATTGCTCCTACAGATGTACCAATTGCGTCAGCGAGATAAGCTCTTGATGCCCTTGGAAGGTCGCCATTTTTCATGAAACCGGCTGATTCAGCGAGTCCAGTGAGAGTCCCAAGAGTATCGAAAAAGTCAACAAAGAAAAAAGTAAAGACAATCATCCAGAAAGTTCCAGTTGCAAGTGACTGAAAATTGAGGTTCATCTTCATGAACGTTGCGGATATATCTGGTACCTTTCCTATTATTCCTTGAAAGCTGGTGATTTTGAAAACAGGTAAAGCTCCTATAAAAGTGCTTGCAAGTATTCCAATGAGTATTGCACCTGGTACTGAGAGCGAAAAAAGTACAGCTATTATGAAGAAACCTATAATCGCAACAACGACATTTGGATCTGCCAGATTTCCGAGGGCTACAAAAGTCGCTGGGTCACTTGTTACAATTCCCGCACTTTTCAAACCAATGAAAGCGATGAAAAGTCCTATACCAGCTCCTGTTGCAAGTTTAACTGAGGCTGGAATAGCCTTTACCACAAAAGATCTTGCCCCGCTGACGGTTAATAGGATAAAAATTAACCCTTCGACAAAAACAGCAGCTAAAGCAACCTTCCAGTCAACCCCCATCTTTAAGCACACTGTATATGTGAAATATGCGTTGAGTCCCATACCAGGTGCAAGTGCAAACGGGTAATTTGCAATCAGTCCCATAACAAGAGTAGCTGTGACAGAGCCAAGTATGGTTGCAACCATGAAGGCACCGAAAAACTGAGAGTAAAGGTCAGTTCCAGGATTTGCACCGGGGATGACATTGATGAGTATTGATGGATTGACGAAAACAATGTAAGCCATAGTCAGAAATGTTGTTATACCTGCTACGACTTCTTTTCGCACAGAAGTACCATTCTCCTTCAAACGAAAGAGTTTCTCCACTTTTCTCCCTCCCACGAGAAAAATAAAAAACACAACAAATTCTACACATAAACTTTTAATAAGACGGTTTCTAAATGAAACGATTTTCTGAAAACCTTGTTTTAAGTAAACAATTTTTATTGAGAAAAGTTATCAGATCATCAAGTATTTTCAGTGTAAAATTATCTTTGAAAGTAAATTCAAATCCATGATCCCCAAATGGGTGAATTCTCAAAGTAGACTCAGCTTTCTTTTTGCTTTCCATGTGGAATTTTATTGAAGATTTAACAGGCACAACAGTATCCCTCAAGCCATGCGCCAAGAAAACAGGGGGTTGTTTTTCGTTAATCCAATTTGTTGGAGAGTAAAGACGGTATAGATCAATGTGCTTCGAGGGTAATGTTTTGATTGTCATGATAGTTGAAAACCTTGCGAAAATTGATGTAGATTCGTAATCCCATAAATCGAGCAGATCAGTTGGCGGATAAAAGGCTACAATTCCTCTTAGCCATGAAATTTTGCCTTTTTTATATGATTCGTAGCAGGCATAATAAAGAGACAGATGACCCCCTGCAGATAGACCCATCAGAAAAATATTCTCAGGGTCCAGATAGAGATTTTCAGCATTTTCATGAATAAACTCGACAGCTTCTGTATAGTTATCAATGATTTCATCAATTTTTGCAGACAATCTTCTTCTATAATCAATGCTTGCAACCGCAAATCCATGGTGATTAAGAAATTTGTACCAGGATAAATTATTGGGTTGCCTCTTGAAGCCGGTAATCCAGCCGCCACCATGGGCGAAGATGACAACAGGACAAGGTACTTGCCGATCTGGGTAATAAAGATCGAGTTTCAGTGAATCTTTATAAACATAACTGAAAGGTCCCTTTGAGCAATGTTTGTCGATCTTTACTGGCAATCTCCCAAAAATAGATTTCTTTATAACATTAAAATTAGCTATCAAAAACAACAAAAGACCAAGTGCAAAATTAAAAAACGTGGTGAAAAATATGGCAAATAAAAGAATAATTTTCAAAAATCTCACAATTGATGGTTTTAGAGATTTCATTTTCATATTGTGTGTGGATCTATAAATACATCAATCCAGGGTTTGGAAAAAGAAAATCTGACGAAAAAGAAAACACACACCAGAAAAACGATCAAAACAGTGATCTGTGCAGTCATTCTTGGTTTAGCTTGCTCGACGGTTTTTTCAAAGGTTATACCAAAAAACGCTGAAAGAAAGACAACAAAGAATGCCCATATTAATTCAATGGCAACGGATTCAATTTTCCCGAAGATAGCAGGTAAAATATACCATATTGTGAGTATCAACCATGGTATTGAAATGTTAGAGAGTATTCGAGAAAACCAGAAATTCCCCCCTTTGTTTTTCTTTTTGATCAAAAAATATTCGAATGTACTGGTTAAAAAATAAGAAAAAAACCCCATTTTCAGATGTTCAAAGACCGATTCATCCACACCAAAAAATGGTATCAGTGCAGCCCATCCTGTAAGTTCATAACCAAAGTGCAGAAGCGAAAAGACCCCAACGTAAAAAAGTATCTTCCAGGTAAATCCCATGATTATCCCTCCTCAGTAATATTTCTAACATATTTACTGCGGATATTTTTCTCCATGATGAGGGAAAATCATTTAGATTACAAAATTTGTAATTGACTAAAAAGCAGTTTTTGCTGCGTGCTAATTAAAATACTTTTCCAAACCTATTTTGTCTTTGAACAATATGCCTTCTTTAAAAACGGCCGAGATTTTTGAATGATCCATAAGTATTTTTACATTGCTTAAAGTATTGTCCTCGACAATTAGCAGATCTGCCAGCTTTCCCTTATCTATCGACCCGACAAGTTGGCTCAATCCAGCGGCTTCGGCAGCCACTTTTGTTGCAGACAGCAGTGCCTGTTCAGGTTTCATACCAATTTTGTCAACGAGTAAAAGAATTTCCAGAGCATTTTCCCCGTGCTTGAATGCTTTTGTTCCACCGATAAAATCCGTTCCAGCAGCGATCTTCACACCATGTTCGTACGCTTTTTTGATATTTTCAACGTGTATCTTGTAAACTTCTTCACTCTTTCTCAATCCCCACTCTGGAGCGCCTATCTGCTTTCCATGAATTATCAGATGTTCCACAATAGACAGCGTAGGTACAATGATAGCATTTTTCTCTTTAGCCAGCTTACAGCTTTCATCATCAATATATATTGCATGTGCTATGACTTTTACTCCTCCAAGCAGGGCATTCATTATACCGTCTTTTCCCTGCGCATGGGCGTGAACAAATTTTCGCGCATGGTTAGCTTCTTCAACAATTGCTTTGATCTCCTCTACTGTAAACTGTGTGTATTCTGGTCTGTCTCTCTCAGACAGAACACCTCCTGTAGCCATAATTTTTATGAAATCAGCACCACATCTGAGCGCATAACGTGCTGCTTTAATACATTCAGCAACACCATCACATATTAATGAGCCAAAGCCTCCTTTGAACTTCGAAGTTCTTGGATCTACATAGTCGATCGGCAAAAAATGCTCATCACCGTGGCCAAAAGTTTGGGAAAGAGAATGACCTGCAGCAACAATGCGTGGGCCAGCAATTGTTCCTTCCTGAATTGCTTTTTTCAAGTTTATAGCTATGGATCCTCCTGCGTCGACAACGGTTGTAAAACCAGCTTCGATGAGAGATTTCAAATCAGTCACTGTTCGTGCAACAAGTGTTTCATACGGTGTTAGAAGATGCTCTTTAACCATGTCGCCGCTTCTCATACCTGCTAAATGAAGATGAGCATCGATGAGACCTGGCATAAGGTAACGCCCCTGAAGATCAATTTGCGTAAACCCCGATGGTATCTGCGATCTCTTGATTTTCTCCACCGCGAGAATTCGTGCTCCTTCAATGAAAACAGCGCTTTCCACGAATTGTGATAAATTTGAATCGAACACGCGAGCGTTAATTAAAGCATACTTTCTCACTATTTAATCACCCCCATTTGTTTCGTAAACGAACAATATTTTTCATATGATATTACTTCAAAGAAAATTTGTCAACTTTTGCCTGAAACAGTAACAAATTGTGCGGGGCTTTTCGAGAATAAACCTGTACAACAGATGAAAAAACAAAAAACGGTGGAACAAACTTCCACCATCTCAAAGAGCGGTATAAACTTTTGGCGCCCCCAAGGGGATTCGAACCCCTGCTTCTGGCTTGAAAGGCCAGTGTCCTAGGCCGCTAGACGATGGGGGCACAACACAAGTTATATTACACTATCGGTCAAGTTTGGTCAAGAGGTTTTCAAAAAAGGCGGCAGATGCCGCCTGGTCGGGGCGACTGGACTTGAACCAGCGACCTCTTGCGCCCCATGCAAGCGCGCTAGCCAAACTGCGCCACGCCCCGCGTTGTTTATAATACCACAAACCGCTTTCTTTAGCAAGTGACTCATTAATGGGCAATTTATACTCGAACGAACAGTTATTTCAGAAATCTTCAGTGACGATGTATAATTAATTAAATAAAACTCGAAAGTATTAAAATTGATACTGGAGGAGACGGGAGTGAAATTTTCTTCTATCATTTCTCAAATCAACGAGTCAAAATTTATACTGGTGACAGGTCATATAATGCCTGATGGAGATGACATAAGTAGCGTTACATCACTTGCAGTTGGCCTGGAGAGGTTAGGAAAAACTGTTGTTGGGTCTATTGATTATCCTGTACCATGGTACTACAGAAATTTTTACGGGGTAGAAAAATTGAAAACTTATGAGCAGGCGAAAGACCTTGATCCAGATTTGATAATAGTTGTTGATTGTTCCACCCCAGATAGAGTTGGGAGATTTCAAAATCTCTTGAACGATCGCAAAACTATCGTGATAGATCACCATGCAACAAATACGCTTTTTGGTGGATTGAACTGGGTAGATTCATCTTCTGCCTCGACGGCGCAAATGGTTTATATACTCAACAAAACGCTTGGTGTTCCATACGATGCAGATCTTGCTACGGTAAATTATTTGGGGATTGCAACTGATACCGGCTTTTTCAAATATTCCAATACAGATTCACACGTTTTCAAAATTGCTGCTGAACTTGTTGAATTTGGTGCCAAACCACATTTTGTTTCATCAACGATACTTGAAAACAAGAGTCCTGAACAAATGAAACTTTATTGCAGAATGGTCGACCATATGATTGTGGATGGTCAGCTGGTTTATTCGTGGTTAAGTTATGATGACTATCGGGCAAATAACTGCTCTGATGATGACAGTACCGGTTTTGTTTCTGAACTCAGATCAATAAAAAACGTAGAAGTGGCTATTTTGTTCATAGAGTATCCTGAGGGTCAGGTTCATGTTAGTATGAGATCAAAAAATTGGGTTGATGTGAGCAAAATAGCTTCTAGTCTCGGCGGTGGAGGTCATGCAAGGGCTGCGGGATGCTCTTTCAGAGATGCAAAGTTACATGAAGTTTTAGATGAAGTCGTCGGGTTAGTAAGAGACTTTTTGCAGGGGGGAAATAGGTGAGACTGATCAGGTTTCTCAGAGAAAATTATTCTGGTGACGAGCATTTGATTCTTGATAACGATACCTACAAGCGCGTCAGGGTAATCAAATTAGAGGCAATAGGCAACAAACATCATGAACTGCTGGATATTTTGACATCATTTTCGCGTGTTAAGCATCCAAATGTTCTGGTACCTGAAAGCTATGATTTGAGAGAGATTCCAAGAATATACTTTCCTTATGTAGAAGGGAAGGCAATCGATTTAAGCAGCGAATCTGAGAGACGGAGTTTTGCTCTTTTTTTGATAAATCTTCTTCGAGAACTTCTACATTACAATGTGAAGATACCAGTTCTATCAATTCAGGATTTTCTAAAATCTCAGAATTATTTTATGTTACCGCCATGCTGGGTGAACCAGGATATCTTACCGAAGGCAGAATATACTTTTGTGGCACCTGAATTTGCTGAGAGAGGTAAATTTTCTACGGCTTCAACTGTTTATGTTTTTGGTAAGTTGATAACCTCAATTTGCAATGAGAAAGAGATAGAAGATTTTGTGGCAGATTTTTTGTATGAAGACCCTTTGAAGAGAAAAACACATTTTCCACTTGCGGCACCTTTGCTGAGTGACACGTTTCTTGGTGACAAAATGCTTGGCTTGAAATTTGTGACACTTCGCAGACAAGAAGAAAACACACTGCTCCAGACAATTGAAAATCTTAGATCAAAGAACGGGTTGTATACAATTTTTCTGAGAGGTCCTCAGAGATCTGGAAAGACAACTTTACTGGATTCGATAACAGAAAAATTAAGGTATAAAAATGTTCCCGTGATATGGGCGACGGACCTTCAGAGTTTGATTTCCGGTGTGATTCAGTTAGTTGATGATAAAATACTTGCGCGTTTGGATGAGCAAGACAGGAAAAAAGTTCAATCTCTAATTTTTTCACATGAATTTATGGCCTCAGAGGTCCTCCTGACTCTCGGTAAAATTATGAATAATCTGAGTACTGTATGTATAGCAATCGATGATGTACATGAAGTAGATATTTCGCTCAGAGCAATTGTCGAACAGTTGAGAGGTTATAAATTCAAGGTTACTCATTTCGTATTAATTGCTTCTTCTGAAACCGATCCGTCAGTTGGTTATGATCTGGTTGTGGATATAAAACCGTTTGACCTGCATCGAACTGAAGGTCTTATAAAATCCATGCTAATTGGCTTGGAGATCGATCAACAATTCTGTCAGTGGATCTATACCATATCCCGAGGCTTGCCAGGAAGAATAGTTTCCCTGATGAGAATCCTCCACAGAGCTGGTGCTTTAAAGAATGTTGATGGTAAATTGCAGGTAGCTGAGAGTGTTTTAAAAACGCTGGATTTTAGGGAAATCATAGAATTTTCAACTGAAAATTATATTGATGGAACTGCCAGGTTTTTGGCGATCTGTGGAGAAAAGTTTAAGCCTGGTGAAATTGAGATTCTCTCAAAAGTCGTTTCAATAAAATTAGAGACTATCCAGCAGGATTTATCTTCATTAATAAACGATGGATTTATCTATTGGGAGAGTGGAAAATACAGGTTCATTCTACACGATATATGGTATTCTTTTTATTCTCAGATTCCAGAAGATCTCAGAGGAGAATACCATGAAAAATTCTCACAGTTACTTTCAGAACCAAGCAAAAAGGCGTGGCACTTGAAAATGCTTGGTAAGAATACATCTGCTGTGGTTGTTTACCTGCTTGCAGCCAGAAAAGAGCTTGACACATACAATGACATTTCGGCTGCTTTCGAGCTTTTGGAAGAAGCTGAAAAACTTCTTCAGGGAAGAGAGAGTTATGCATTGAACACTTTGAAATTAAGGGCACTTATGATCAAACAAGATGCCAACGCCCTGGAACGATTTGCACTGACTCTTGAAGGAAAAGATGAATACAATTTTTTGAGGTATCGCGCCCTTGTTGGTTCTTCAAAGGTAAATTTGGCAAAAGATATCGAACAACAGTGTACTGATCCATCCAGAATGCATACTGAATATGCAAAACTTTTTACGATGGTATGTAAGCTAAAACGTATTTTGATATCAGGGGAAAAGGTCTCAGATGAGTTTTTGAAAGAGATAAAGCTTTCAATCATGCATATGCAGGATTTTCGCGCACACAAAAAATTGGTTGCAGAGGCATTGTTGTTAATTTCGCGCTGTGATAGGATTTCTAATTTCAGGTCTTTCGAACTTCTGAATCAAGCACGACAAATTGCACAAACAGAAGGCTTTCTTGATATACTTGCGCTTATACTCAATGAATTTGGAGTCAGACTCGCAGCCAATTCAGAGGCAGTCAGGTATTTTGACGAAGTTGTGGAGATAGCCCATAAAATCAGCTCAGACGGTCTTGCTCTGTTAGGACTCAGTAACTTGATCTGGACAAGTTTATATCGAGGCGAAGCGGGAAGAATGTTCAATGACATATCACGATTGAGGCAAATTGCTTCTATGACAGGAAATCTTCAGTCTGAAGCGTACAGCTATTTTGTTGAGGCAAATTATCATATTTACAACCGTGAACTGGATAAAGCGCTGGAAGATTTAACACGCGAAAAAGCTATTGAAAAATATCTTGGCATTGAAGAAAGAGCTCTACGTGGCATTGTGGCTGCTTATGCTTTGTCAGGAAATGTAGAAGAATCCATCAGGATAATAAGGGAAAATATCGACAATCCAGCTTTGAATAATCAAAGCTTCAAATATTTCAGGGATTTATTTCTTGCGGAAGACGATGAATCTTTTTTGAGAGCATGGCAGAGATTTTTGGGTAAAGATGATCCATACTGGCGAGAAGAAGCCTGTCAGGTGTTTGCTGAAAAACTGGTAAAACTTGATAGAGAGGGTTTTTTAAAGTTTGCAAAGCAACTTGAGATGGGCGCTATCAAAAGTGGTGCATTTCTATCGCTTGCTCAAATCTATGAAGCAATAGCAATTGCTTATCAGACTGTGGGAGAGATCCCGCTTGCAATCAATTATGCTGAAAGGGCTACATCCATATACAGAACGCGAACATTTGAAAATGCTGCCCGATGGCTTGAAGAAAATGTAAAGCTTCCACGGAAGCCAAGAGATCTTTTCCAAATTTTACAGGATTTGAGGTCATCTCTTGGAGATTCCGCCAGAAAACTTTTGGATTTGGTTTATTCTCAAATTGAGCAAATCATGCGATTGTCAAACCTTGCTCAATATGCACTGGACACACTCAAAGTAACTAACTCACAAGATGAGATACGCACCACTATGGAATTTATGGTTTCAAGAATCATGAACCTTTTACCCATTTCATCTGCAGGCATAGCTTTGTTCGATCCGCGTGGCAAAGTCGTTGAGCAGGTCATGTTCAATTTACTGAATATTACTCGTGAACCAAAAGTGTCATACGAACCTTTTGAAATATGCGTAAATACGGAAATAGCTGATGGTTATACTATGGCTTTGAAGGTTGCCAATGAGTCACTTTATGTTGATGAATCAAACGGATATGAGCTGTTGAAAACTGTCATGAGTTTTCAAGATGTTGTTGTTTATACTCTGAAAAATGTAATAACTTATCAGAGAAGTATTACCGATCCTCTTACTGGTCTGTACACACGCTGGTATTTTGTTACCAGGCTGTATGAGGAATTTGAGCGGGTGAAAAGATATGGAGGGCATTTGTCGATAATAATGTGTGACATAGACGATTTCAAAAAGATAAATGATACATATGGACATAGAATTGGAGATGAAGTTTTGAAATTCATTTCTTCAGTTCTCAGAAGCAGTACGAGAATAACTGATATTGTTGGAAGATATGGAGGAGAGGAATTTATAATGATATTGCCAAACACTCCGAAATTAAGCGCTGCAAAAGTTGCAGAAAAGGTTTTATATCAGATTATTGAAACCAATCCCTTTGATTTCAGGTTGACTATGAGTTTTGGTGTGTCTGGATATCCAGAAGATAATGTTAATCAGCCCGAAGAACTCATCAATTTTGCTGACAAAGCTACTTATATGTCGAAAGAAAGGGGTAAATCCTGTGTCACAGTTTTCCAATGATTTTAAAGAAAAGATCATATCGACTCTATCTGACGGAAAAAAGTTAACACTGAAAGAAATATGCAAAACATTGCAAATAAAAGATCGCGTTAAAAAAAAGGAACTACGTAAAGTAATCAAATTGCTTTTAGACGAAGGTGAGATTTTCCGCGATAACAGGGGAAGATATACAAAGATAGGTGAAGATTTTGTCCTCGGTACGATAGAGTTTACTCGAAGAGGGAACATGGCTTTTGTAAGTTCTGAAAATGGGAAAGAAGTAGCTATTTTTGTTGAGAATTCGGCAGGCGCTATTCATGGTGATAAAGTGTTGGTAGAAATCACTGGAAAATGGAGGCATTTGCCACTTGGCAGAATAGTTAAGATTGTTGAAAGAACGAGAGATAAGATAGTGGGTGTCTTCCAGTTAAAAAGATCTTTCGGCTTTGTTATCCCTGACGATTCAAAAATTATATACGATTTCTACGTACCAATAGAAAAAATTGATGGTGCTAAACCCGGCCAAAAAGTCATAGCTAAGATAACCAGATGGCCGAGTAGAGGAAGAAATCCTGAAGCTGAAATAGTTAGTGTCCTGGGAGATATCAAAGATCCAAAAACAGATATTCCAAGTATTATGGCAAAATATGGACTCGATGAAAATTTTCCAGAAGATGTAATGAAGGAAATCAGACGGTTGCCAGAAACTGTCAATGAAGATGAAATGAAAGATCGAAAGGATTTCAGAAGCACGTTGGTTTTCACAATAGATGGAGAAAATGCGAAAGATTTTGACGATGCCGTTTCTATAAAAAAAATTTCGAAAGATAAATTCCTGCTATCAGTCCATATAGCTGACGTTTCTCATTATGTACAGGAAGGTTCAGCCATTGACAGAGAAGCTTTTCACAGGGGAACAAGCGTTTATTTGCTTGATAAGGTTGTTCCGATGTTGCCATTCAAGCTGTCGAATAATCTTTGCAGTTTAGTTGAAGGTAAAGACAGATTGACATTCACAGTGCAGATGGTTATTGATCGAGAAGGAAATACTGTTGATTATGAAATATCACCAAGTGTTATTAGAAGTAAGAAACGTTTGACATACACTCTTGTCAATCAGTATTTCAGTGGTGATGAATCGGCCAAAAAAAAGCTCGGAAAAAGGATATGCAGTTCATTGAATCGAATGCTTGAATTGTCTGAGATTCTCAGAGAATACAGGCGGCGCAGGGGAGCCATCCTCGATATAGAGGGCGGAGAAGTGGATATTATAATTGACGAAAAGGGCAGGACAGTCGATATCCTACCACGTAGGAGAGGTCCCGCTGAGGTACTTATTGAGGAATTCATGATAAAGGCAAATGAAACAGTAGCTGAAGTTTTCCACAACGCGGGCTTGCCATTTGTTTACAGGGTACATGAGGAGCCAGATCCCGAGTTTTTAATTCAGCTTAAGGAATATGTCGAAGCTCTGGGATTGAAAGTAAAGTTTCCAAAGCAGATCCATCCTGGTGTGTTGCAACAGTTACTCGAAGCAGTGAAAGATCATCCGCTAAGATCGAGCGTGGAAAAACTGCTGGTTCGCTCCATGAAACGTGCCATTTATTCAGCTCTTAATGTGGGGCATTTTGGTCTTGCATCCTTTGCTTATACGCATTTTACTTCTCCGATAAGGCGTTATCCAGATTTGGTTGTTCATAGGCTTTTGAAACTTTATCTAAGTCAGGGCGGAAGGTTCACGCCAAAGCAGATAGAATTCTACTCACAGCATCTTCCCAGAATTGCTGAACATTGCAGTAAACGCGAAAGGTTAGCTGATGAAGCGGAATGGGATCTACTTGCCATGAAAAAGGTCGAGTATATAAGCCGCTATATGGGGAAGGTTTTCAATGCTGTCATAACGAATGTAACCAGATTCGGTCTCTTTGTAGAAATCCCGGAAAAACTCATTTCGGGTTTGATCCATATCTCCACACTAAATGACTATTTCATTTATGACGAAAAGAAGAACATTTTGATAGGCGAGAGAAGTGGGAAAGTTTTCAAAATAGGAGATTTGATAAAAGCAAAAGTTGTAAATGCCAATAAGATTTCCGGTGAGATAGATTTTGAATTAGTGGAGGAAAAAGAAAATGCGGTTGAAAAAAATTGACGGGAAAAAAGGATATGTAGTTTTAGTTCATGGCTTAGGAGAGCACTGTGGAAGATATACATGGCTGATTGATCTGCTGAGATCTGAGGATTACGGGTTGATTATGTTCGATCTGCCTGGACATGGGGAAAATTCAGGCAAAAAAGGCCATGCAACTTTCAGAGAGATTTTTGAGATCCTCGATGGAATATTTCACTCTGAGCCCGATTCATTTCTAATGGGTCACAGCCTGGGTGGTTTGATTGCGATCAGGTATGCCGAATTGAGAAATAATGTGCGTGGATTGATAGTTACCTCTCCGGCTTTGAAAATTTCTAATGATAACTTTTTCCTGAGATTATTAGCTACACTTGTTTCTGTAATTTCTCCAAAAACAACTTTCAACAATGGCATAGACCCATATGATCTTTCTCCAAACATTGAAGCAGTCAAAAGATATATCAATGATCCTTTGGTGCATGAGAAGATATCGGCAAAGTTAGCATTTGATATGCTTGTTAACAGCAAACGCGCTTTGAGAGAGGCTTTTAAGATAAAAATTCCATGCTTCATAGGAGTGGGGGAAAAAGATAAAATCACCCTTCCAGAGGGCGCTTATCTATTTTTTAACAGAGTGAGCAGCGAAGACAAAACACTGAAAACCTACCATGGGGGATACCACGAATTGTTTGAAGATCCTGCAAATATGAGCCTGTTTTTGTCTGATTTTGTTGATTGGCTGAGAAGGCATTGATTATTCTCCACCAGCTCCAATTTCCTCTACACCTTCTTTCAAGACATAAACTTTACTTGTGGATGGCAAAATAGCAAGTGGATTTATCGTGTTGTTATTAGCAAGGACTTCAAAATGCAGATGAGGTCCTGTGCTTACTCCGGTACTACCTACTCTTCCAATAATGGAACCTCTTTCTATTGATTGGCCCTTATAAACGCATATTTTCGAAAGGTGGCCATACCTCACAACATCTTTTCCAGTTTTTATCTCTACCATAAGGCCATATCCCGATCGTTCACCGGCAAAGGAAACAACTCCGTTTGTAGAAGAAAAAACGGGAGTTCCTTCTGGAGCAGCAATATCTATACCTGTGTGAAATGACATTTGCTTTGTAATTGGATGCACGCGCCATCCATAGGGTGAGGAAAGTATTCCATAAACAGGCCATATATAACCTTTCTCTGTGTTGAAAGCCTTTCCAATACAACTTCGTGGAACAAACAACTCCTGACCCGGTTTGATAAAATCGGATGAAAGATCATTAGCGATCCTAATATCATTGACTGTGGTGAAGAACATCCGAGCAATTGTATAAAGATTGTCTCCCTGTTTTACAGTATAAAGAAAACCCTCAGGTTGTGGAAGTGTTATTTGCTGGCCAACTCGAAGTTTCAAAGGATCGAGTAAAGTATTCCAATCAAGTATCGTTGAAATGGAAATCTTAAATTTTTTTGATATTTCATAAAGCGTGTCTCCCGGCTGGATTACATAACTAACTTTTAAATACCCTCCACAGATCAGGACTGCAACTAAAAGTAAGATCAGAACAAAATGTTTTTTCACAACTCATCTCCCCTCCGGCAGATTCAAATAATCTCTACCAACTTGTTTGCTATCTCATGAACAGGTAAAACGAAATCAGCATACCCCTCATCTACAACAGACCTCGGCATGCCATAGACAACGCACGTAGATTCGTCTTCAACTATAACAGTTCCTGAGTAGTATTTTACTTTAAATGCGCCCTTTGTGCCATCTTTTCCCATCCCAGTAAGTATAACAGCCACTGTGTTTGATTGGTATATTTCTGCGACTTTACTTAGAGTGAAATCGACAGCAGGTCTTACATTGTTTATCTTCTCTGATTTGTCCAGAAATATTTTTACTGAATTTCCATCGGCTTTCACACCCATATGAAAATCTCCAGGAGCAACATAGACGACTCCTTTTTTCACCACCTCAGATTCCTCTGCTTCTTTAACAGATAATTTAGAAAGCGAGTTCAGTCGCATAGCAAGAGATTTTGTAAACATTGGTGGCATATGTTGCACGAGAAATATCGGAGCTGGGAAGTTTTCTGGCAATGCCGGGATTATGTAGTCCAGTGATCTTGGGCCACCGGTGGATGCGCCTATAACAACGGCTCTTTCATAGAGAGAGATTTTGCTGGATGTCTTTATTCTCGAAACATAAGGTTTTACAGTCAATTTTTCAGGATCAACTGACATTGCTGATCGAATTTTCTGTATGAGAGTACCTGAAACCTCGCGAAAACTTAGAGAAGTTGAGCCTGATGGCTTGGTTAGAAAATCAACAGCGCCAATTGAAAGCGCTGTGATTGTTATATCTGCTCCTTCTTCAGTTAAGCTGCTGACCATAATAACACGTGTTGGGAATTTCCCCATTATATTTTTGAGAGTTTCTATGCCATTCATTTTTGGCATCTCGACATCCAAGGTTACAACATCAGGTCGTTTTTCTCTGATTATTTCAAGTGCTTCAATGCCATCTTTTGCCACACCCACAACTTGCATATCATGTTGAGAATCGATTATATCCTTTAAAACCATTCTCATGAAAGCTGAGTCATCAACCACCACAACTTTAATTTTTCCGCTTGGCACGCTTTCTCAACCCTCCCAAAATGGAAATTAATGGTAGTCCAACAACGAAAAGTACTGCAAAAAGCCTGCCAATGTCGTTTCTCCAGTTGAAAATAGCCCTTCCCAGAATAATCAGTCCAACAGTAACGGCAAACAAAGAATACCAGAGAACCATTCCAGCTGAGACATCTTTAACAAATTTGATACGCACATCATGATTTTCACTGTAAAGATCCATGAGAACTTCAACAAGTGTGTTGAGCAGTTCCATTCCAATAACCGAGAAAACAGCAAAAATAAGCCATAAAATTTCTTCGTTTGATAGGTCTAAAAAATACGAGATAATAAGAACTATAGTACCGATCAAAAAGTGTAATCTCAAATTTCTTTCTTGCTTGAAAGCTTCTACCAATCCTTCTGTTGCATTTATAAATGATTTTATCAAATTATTCAAATCCGATTGTCCTGATTTTGCGTTCACTTCTGATTTTGAATTCTTTACTGATGATCTCATATCCATATTTGATCGCCTCTATGTTCATTGATACATATCTCTCTGAAATCATATCCTGGATAGCTTTTATCAATGATTCCAACCCCACTATTTTAGTGGCTTTTATCAGAGCACCAAGGCCAATCATATTACTGACAACCGTTGCATTGAACTTCTCTACAGCCAATTTTTCCAGTGGAATCATCAGTATTTTCTTGGTAAGTCTCTGGACTGTAAATGGAACAGAATCAACAAATGTTGAGTCGATAAGGATTATACCATTTGCCCTGATTAATTTTTGATAAGCCCTCAATGCATCGATATGCATTATATACATGATGTCAAATTGAGAAGCTTCGGGAAAATCTATCCATTCGTCGCATATAATTACATCACAGTGGCTGATGCCTCCACGGACCTGAGCACCATACGATTGCGTTTGAACAACATACTTCTTTTCCAGCATGGCTGCCTGTGCCAGAACCTTTCCTGTTAATATGTTTCCCTGTCCTCCAGATCCTGCAACTCTTATAGCAAGCGGGTCATTGAGTTGCAATGTTTCACCTCCTAACTAATGAATTTTGCAGCAATTTTTTTGTACAAATCGTGAAATGTTGGCTTATCTTCTTCATGAAATTCACCTATCACTATTTTGTTTTCAAGTTCCTCTGGTGACATGTTTTTTGATTTATCCAGCATTACACTGTTGTTTTTAAAATACTCGAGCATTTTAGCAGCATTGGGGATTTTGTTGTATCTTCCATAATAAGTGTGGCAATTTGTGACGGCTTCAACAACAGATGTTCCTCTGTGTTTTAGAGCTTTCATTATGTATCTAACCAGCAATGGATAGTGATAAACTGTTGCTCTGGCCACATAAGTGGCTCCAGCTGCAGTAGCAACTTTCACAACATCAAGTGGTTTTTCAATATTTCCAAATGGAGCTGTTGAAGCCACTTTTTCTAATGGAGTAGTTGGTGAGTTCTGACCTCCTGTCATTCCATAGATCATGTTGTTAAATACGACAATGGTCAGATCTATATTTCTCCTGCAAGCGTGTAAAAAATGGTTTCCTCCTATTGCTAAAATATCCCCATCTCCGCCGAGTACTGCGACTTTGAAATCTGGTTTGGCAAGCTTTACACCTGTTGCGAAGGCAATAGCCCTTCCGTGGAGGGTGTGCAGAGTGTTGAAATCTATATAACCTGTTGCCCTTGAAGAGCATCCTATTCCTGAAACAACCGCCATCCTGTCTCTTCTTATTTTGAGTTCATCGACAGCTTCCAGAAAAGCTTTCAGGATTATACCGTTTCCACATCCGGGACACCATATGGTTGGCCATCGTCCTTCCCGAAGGTAAGGGATAAGCCTCTCAACTTTCAAAAAATTCACCTCCATCTCCATTTATATGAATTTTTTCAGCCGAAACACCGCACATTGCAAAGAAGTAATCTGTCAGCTGATCCGGGTATTCCTGTACGTATACAACACGGGTTATGCCAGCGTTGACCAGTAATCTTGCACATACTGAACATGGTTTCGTCGTAACATACATAGTGGCCCCATTTGTAGAGATTCCAAATTTTGCTGCCTGCATCAGGGCATTTTGCTCTGCGTGCAGCGCATAACAAATTTCCTGATTCTGTCCAGATGGTATCCTTAAATGGTCTCTGATGCACCCGGTTGAATCACAATGGGGAAATGCAGAAGGGGGCTGGTTGTAACCAGTTGCAAGTATTCGATTTTCCCTGACTATGACTGCGCCAACTTTACGGTGTGTACACGTTGATCTTTCTTTTACTATATAGCATATTCTCATAAAATACTCATCCCATGGGATTCTGGAATCCTTCGTCTTTTTTGATTTAATTTTACTAAGATACATGGCCAGCTCATCTTCGTTGATTTTCATGGCAGTAATAATATACAACATCTCTGCAAAAAAACAAAACGGATGTTTTTTACCTCGACAGGATTAATTTGTTGAGGATAATTGACAACATTTGTCTATAAATGAATACACGGCTTTGTTCTGCTGGTAGTACGGCTTTTCGGGATTTTTGTAAAAAAGTCTTAACGATTTCTTATAACCTTTGGGATGGATATGTGCTTATAATGACTACGTAAATTTACGAATCGTGATCAATATACTGGACAATATTTCGAGAAATGGCTTTTACAAAGAAAAAGAGGTGTTTTGATGAATATTGGAGGAAAGATAAAGCGTTTGAGATTGTCCCGCGGCTTGACTCAGGAAGAATTGGCTATGCGAACGGATCTTTCCAGAAGTTTTATCTCTCAACTTGAGAGCAATAAAACATCTCTTGCTGTAGACACGCTTGAAAAAATATTGCGTGCTCTCGGGACTGATTTGAAAGCATTTTTCTCTGAAGAGGAAGAAGCAAAGATCGTTTTCAAAAAAGAGGATAGAATTCCTGTTTATGATGAACCGGAAGGTATTACATCGTATTTGCTTATGAGCGATGTGGAAACTAAGAAAGTGGATCCCACTCTTGTTACATTAGCTCCAGGAGCTCAAACAGAGGAAGAGGGTTATCATGAAGGAGATGAATTTGGCTATGTATTGCAAGGTAGAGTTGATTTGTGGCTCGATGGTGTTAGATACAGGCTGGCTCAGGGAGACTGTTTTTACTATCGAGCAGATAAAAAACATTTTTTGAAAAATCCGAGCAAAAAGAAAGATGCCGTAGTCTTGTGGATAGAAATTGACTGATGGGGAGGGATTAATGGTGAAAAAAAGCCTGGGAAGACACCTGATTGCGGAATTCTATGATTGTGATCAAAGAACACTGGATGATGTTCAGTTTGTGGAACAAAAAATGAGGGATGCGGCTATAGTAGCAGGAGCCACAATTATAGGTAGTTCTTTTCATAGGTTCCTCCCCTACGGGGTGAGTGGAGTTGTTGTCATATCGGAATCGCATCTCACTATTCATACCTGGCCCGAGTATGGTTATGCCGCCATTGATTTGTTCACATGTGGAGAAGATACTAACCCCTGGAGAGCTTTTGATTATCTGAAAGAGGCTTTTGGGGCAAGAAGAACTCAGGTTGTTGAGCACACTCGCGGTGATTATAACGCCATAGGTATACCTATAGATTCCCCCCACAAAGCAATTAAAGGAGGTGTTTGCAGTGCCTGAAAAAATGATACCAGGAAAACATCTGTGGTTTTTTGATTATTTTCCCGGTGGCGATGTAGGGCTTTTCATGAGGATATCCAATATGGTGCACTCTCAGCAAACCCGGTATCAGAGAATAGACATTTTTGACAACCCAACACTTGGTAGAGTATTCGCACTCGATGGTATTACAATGACTACGGATGCAGATGAGTTTATGTATCATGAAATGCTTGCTCATGTTCCAATGTTTTCTCACCCAAATCCAGTTTCTGTTCTTATTGTTGGTGGTGGCGATGGTGGAACATTAAGAGAAGTTTTGAGACATCCAGGAGTTAAGAGAGCCGTTTTATGTGAAATAGATGAACAGGTTGTTGAAGCAGCAAGGCAATATTTGAAAACAAGCGAATCATTCGATGACAAAAGGGCAGAGTTCGCTTATGAGAATGGCGCGGATTATGTAAAACGTTTTAAAAATGAGTTTGATGTTATAATTATTGACTCGACTGATCCCACTGCGGGCGAAGGCGGCCATCTTTTCACGCAAGAATTTTACAAATCGTGTTTTGATGCATTGAGAGAAGATGGAATTTTAACTGTGCAGGCCGAGAATGCTTTATATGATTTCGGATGGACAAAGATAACTCACAGGAGAATATCTTCCGTTTTTCCGATAGTCAAAGCTTATCAGGGATTTGTACCTACATATCCATCTGGATACTGGCTGTATATTTTCGCATCAAAGAACATTGATCCGGTTGAAAATTTCAGGTACGATGATGCGAAAAATATGTCCCAGAAATTGAAATATTATAATGAAGAACTTCATAAAGCTTGCTTTGTGTTGCCAAATTTTATAAAAAATGAACTTAAGGGAAAGATGTGATGGAAAAAATATTTGAATGGTATCTCGAGGTAAAAGATACTGATTTAGCAGAAGAAATGCTGATTTCCGAGGATTTTTTCAATTATGCTGTTGAAAATGAAGCTGATGAAAAGAGAATAATCCTTTACACAGATAACGAAGAGTTTGTCGATAAAGTTGTGACTCGCTTACAGGCGAAGATATTCAAAAAGAATATTACTTACAGTAAAGACTGGTTTAGATATCTGGCTATGAAACCCTTTAGAATTCTAAATAAAGTGTGGATAGATCCAACAGGAAAATTCCAGGTAGATGATGGTATAGTGATTAAGATGAGACCATCTGCAGCTTTTGGAACGGGGGATCATCCAACTACAATGCTTTGTGCCGAATTTCTGGAACGTTATTTGAAAAATTCATGCTCTGTACTTGATGTTGGCTGTGGTACTGCAGTCCTGTCGATAATTGCAAAAAGACTTGGAGCGAGAAAAGTGACAGCTCTGGATAACGATCCTGTTGCTGTGGAAGTAGCGCGGGGTTTTGTTCGTGAAAATAATGTTGAAGTTGATGTTATTGTTTCCGATTTGCTCAACGGGGTGAACGGGGAGTATGATATAGTAGTTGCAAACATAGTAACCCCGGTCATAATTGAATTATTAAATCAAATTCATAAAGTTTCCAAGAAAGGCGAAACGGTTTTGATAATTTCTGGTATACCTGTAAAAGATGAACAGAGGATAGTTGGAGAGATTCAAAACAAAGAATTTGTGATTCTTATGGATGGTGAGAAAGCCGGTTGGAAGGTATTTGCCGTGAAGATTTGTTAGTTATTGAAAAGCAAATTGGGCGTTTTCCTCGTAATGTGAGAAGAGTTATGAAAAGGTGTACTTATGGTTTCCCTGTTGTCATCGAGACATTTCCAGTTGTGGAGGGGAAACCTTTTCCAACTCTTTACTGGCTTACATGTCCTTTTTTGGTTAGGGAAATTTCTCGTTTGGAAGAAAAGGGATGGATTAGGGAATTTGAAAAGTTAATAATGACAGATTTGATATTCCGTGAGCGGTATATACAGTCTCATAGTGAGATCAAGAAAAGGCGTATGAATTTTACAAAAGATGAATTTGTGAAGACGAAGCTGAGTGAGGTTGGTACAGGAGGTATAAGAGATCTGACGAAAGTAAAATGCCTGCATTTACATGTTGCTGATTACCTTGCTGGTGTCAAGAATCCTGTGGGTGAACGTGTTTTAAAGATGATAAAGAATTACACTTGCAATCTTCAATATTGCGCACATGAACTTTTTGAAAGTTGATCGTGTCAAATTAGGAGGAGCAGGATGCGAGATGAAGAATTCCTCAGAGGACTCAAGCGCGGAGAGAATTGGGCATACAGAATACTTTACAACGAATATGCAGGAAGGATTGGCAGTGTTGCAAGAACTTACCTTGGAGCAGATGATGTTGACGATGTCGTGCAAGAGGTGATTCTGAGGATTTTTAAAGGAATAAAAAGATTCAAAGGAGATTCGAAGTTATCAACATGGATTTACAAGATTTCAGTAAATGTTTGCAAAGATTACCTTGCACGTTACAAGAGAAGGAATGAAATACTCACCGATTTTGCAGAAGACGAAGAAGGTTCACTACCACATCCTGTTTCTGAATCAAATACTTTCCTTGAGACCGCAGGAGAAATCGAGTATGAGAGAATTATGGAGTTAATAGAGAAGCTTTCGCCTGAGGATAGATTGCTTATCAAACTTAGAGATATAGACGGTTTGAGTTATGAGGAAATTAGTCAAGTAATTGATAAACCTGTAGGAAGTGTTAAAAGCAGCTTGCACTATGCTCGTAAGAGGTTGAGGAAGTTGCTTGAGGGGGCGAATGAATGAATGAAGAGATTTTTCAAAAATTTCTTGATGGAGAATTAAATGAAGAAGAACTTGACGAGGAAACCCGCCAGAGTCTTGGAATTTATGTTAAAACTATCCATTTGATGAAAGTCAGGTTTGAGTACAAACCGGGTAAAAATCTCGAGGACAGGGTTTTTTCAAAATTGCACAGGAAAAGAAGGATTTTTTCTCAGCTTGCCATAGCAATTTCTGCAGCGGTGGTACTTCTCTTTGTAATGACAAATGTGATATTTGAAAAAAAGCCATCTTTGCCGTCAGAACAGGTTACAGTAAGTGAAGTTTTCGATTACTTGAGTTTGGTAAAATTGGTGGGAGATGGATTTTGAGTATCTCTCAGGAGCGGTGAATAACGAATGAGAAAAGTTTTGATATTTGCCTATGCTATAATTGTCGTCGCCTTTGCACTTGGACAGTCTTTTGTAGAACTTTTTTTAAACAGCTCTTATTTTGGTCGGAGAATTGTTACAGAATACGGTGCAAGTAACAAAAGCCGAATTGAGATTGTCTACAGATGGCCCGAGGATAAAATCGTTCAGGTGCTGTCCCCTCTGGTTTTAATATGGGCGAAACATTCTGGATCTTTTATCATGGGGCATGCTAATAATTTTCGCATGTCTCCTTTGGAAATTCTGGATCTTGAAGATCTGTTCATCAAGCAGTTAAAGCAGATTGGAATTTCAAAAGTGGAGAAATTAGAAAATAAATACAGAATATCTATAGATTCTCCTTCCGGTCTTTTCACAGCTACGATAAATGACAAAGGTTATCCTGAAAAGATAACGCGTATTTTTCAGGGTATAACGACAGAATTGGTTTACGAAGACATCCAGCCGCTTGATCAAAGTTTCGATGAGATTGCCAGAAAGTACAATATAAAACTTACAGATAATTCAATAACTTTGCCCAATGAGATTAAGGAAATCTTGAAGACAGTTTCCTGGTACACTGTTTCAAGGTTGAAAATAGGTAGTGAGCAGGTTGTTCTAATAATGGCAAATCATAAATCTGGCTCTATTTTCAAAATGGTTTATTCTTCTCGAGAAGTAAACATAAACATCGAACAAAACGAAAAAATGATTCAATGCAAAGGCGATGGGTATTACATATACGTTATAACCCAGGATGAAGAAGTATTTGATCAAATACAGCAAATTATTTCTTCTGAGTAATCTAATCAAAGGTGATTTCTTTGTCTAAGAAGGCACTCCTGATAGATGGTTATGTCGATGAGCCAGCTGCTTTTGGAGTACCACCTTACATAAGCCATTATGTTCGCTATGCCGCCGGTATTTTGACGATAAAAGGTTATGATGTCACTTACCTGACTATAGATCAAATCCGCGCTAAAAATTTGTGGAATTTTTCGTCTTCATTTGATCTTGTTTTATTAGTAGGCGGCGTAGCAGTACCTGGAAAATATGTTGGTGGGAATCCTGTCAATTTCAAAGAAATGCAAAGAATATTTTCAAATTGCAGAGGCATTCGATTGATTGCAGGGCCATTTTCGCTGTTTTATGCGAAAAGGGGAGGATCAAGGGCATACCAGTCCCCTATTCATGCAGATTATTTACTTGGCCCTGATCTGGCAATCGATCTTTACAATTATCTTTTTGAAACCAATATACCTCGAAATGACTGGAGGATTATTCAGACCGCAGCCGTCTGGGGAGCCTCTATTATCAAACAGCATCCGAGATATCCTCATATCATTTGCGAAGTCGAATTGTCGCGTGGATGCGAAAGAAGAACTCATTGCAGCTTCTGCATAGAACCTATTTTTTATCCTGGATTTACTTCAAGGCCCGTTCAGCATGTTTTAGAAGAAATCACAGAACTTTACAAAAATGGGTGTGTTGCTTTCAGATTTGGCAGGACTGCTAATATCCTGGCTTACTATTTTGAAAAAGATGGTAAGCCTTGCAAAGAAGCGTTTAAAGAATTGTATGAAGGTATTTGGAAGAGTTGTCCTGAAATAAAAGTTCTTCACCACGATAATGCAAACCCTGCATTCATAACACATTTTGAAAGAGAATGCACAGAAATTCTTGAAACAATTGCTAAGTGGAATACATCGGGAGATGTGTTGTCTTTCGGGGTAGAAAGTTTTGATGTAAAGGTACTTAAAATGAACAATATCATGAACGATCCTGAAAATATTGTTCGTGCTATAGAGATTGTGAATGAGATCGGAAAATTCAGGGCAGATGGTATTCCAAAGCTTTTGCCGGGTATAAATTTGCTTCATGGACTTATGGGTGAAACGGACCAAACTTTTGAAGAAAACCTAAAATGGTTGAAAACGATCTTGGAGAAAGGTCTGTTACTAAGGAGAATAAATATACGTCAGGTCATAATTGAACCAAAAACAGCTCTCTGGAGATATTCAAAGGTGGGGAAACTAAAATTTAATCGAAATCTTTTCAAGATATACAAAGAAAAAATCAGGCAGGAAATAGATTTGCCAATGATAAAAAAAGTATTTCCTTTAGGTTCGGTAATAAGGTCTGTATACCCTGAGTACACTGAAGGTTCCATTACTTTTGCAAGGCAACTCGGGAGCTATCCTGTTTTGATAGGTGTAGGAGGAAAAATTTTTGATTGTTCAGATGTAGTGGTTGTAGACCATGGGCCCCGTTCGCTCACAGCGGTGAAGTACCCTTTAAATATTAATAAGGCTTCTTATGAAGAACTGGTATTGATTCCCACAATAGGTCAAAAACGTGCAAGCAAAATAATACTTAACAGACCGTTTTCTTCCTTTGAGCAGTTGAAAGAAGTTCTCAATGATGAAAATTGCCTGCAAGTACTTCAACAGGTGAATGCTGTGGTATTATGAATCTGGGAGGGTTTGAGTGAGATACGAGCGTGTTAAAGGAACAGTGGATATCTTTGGACAGGATATACCTTACTGGTATTTTGTTGAGCAAAGAGCAATTCAAGTTGCTCTGCTTTTCGGTTATAAAGAAATACGTACTCCAGTGTTTGAGCAAACGGAGCTTTTTGCCAGAAGTGTTGGCCAGGAAACAGATATAGTCCAGAAAGAAATGTATACCTTTACTGATAAAGGTGGAAGAAGTATAACTCTCAGGCCTGAAGGTACTGCTCCAACAATAAGGGCATTTCTCGAAAATTCCATGATTAACCTTGGATTACCTCAGCGGTTTTACTATCTTGGTCCGATGTTTCGATATGAGAGACCCCAGGCTGGTAGGCTGAGGCAGTTCCATCAGTTTGGCATTGAATTGATAGGATCAGCTGATCCTGCAGCAGATGTGGAAACTATTCAGCTTGCTAAAATGTTTCTGGATTCACTCGAACTGAAAAAATACAAAATATACATAAATTCCATAGGATGCCAGGAGTGCAGAAGAGCTTATAAAGAAGCTCTCAGAAGTTACTACGAACATCACTATGACCACATATGCGATGATTGCAAAAGGCGGTTTGAGACAAATATAATGAGGCTTCTTGACTGCAAAGTAGACATTAATGTAGCAAAACAGGCCCCAAAAATTTCAGATTACCTGTGTGATCATTGTAGAGATCATTACGAGAGCATCAAACAAATGCTCACAGATCTTCGTGTTTATTTCCATGAAGATAGCAGTTTAGTGAGAGGACTGGATTATTACACACGTACAGTTTTTGAAATAAAACACGAATCACTTGGGGCTCAGAGTACCATACTGGCTGGCGGAAGATATGATGGATTGTGTAAAGAGCTTGGTGGCCATGATATACCCTCCCTTGGATTTGCATCTGGCATAGAAAGATTAATTTTAGCTGTAAAAGCTGAGGAGATCGAGATTCCAAAGCCTCCATACTGTGATGTTTATATAGCTTCTATTGGTAAGCAAGCACGGGTAAAGGCTTTTCAGATCGCGCAAGGTCTCAGGTTGTGTAAGATACCAGTGATAAGTGATGTTAATTCAAGATCTTTAAAGGCGCAATTAAAGCATGCAGACAAACTTGGGGCTATTTTAGCAATAATAATAGGAGAGAATGAGTTGGCCCAGTCGACCGTTCAGGTGAAAAATTTGCTCACTGAGACTCAGTCTGAAGTTGAGTTTGATTATGTTGTCGATTATGTTTTGGATCTGTTGAAAGTTGAAGGGAGGAAAGGCCGTGGATTTCGAGAGGGAAATAACACTTGAATTGGTTAGGGTTACCGAAGCAGCAGCAATAGTTTCGAGTTTGCAGCTTGGGCGTGGAGATGTCATAGCTGTTGATAAAGCGGCTGTAGATGCAATGCGTGGTATGTTCGATTATATAGATGTCAAAGGAACTGTTGTGATAGGGGAAGGGGAGAAAGATAAAGCCCCCATGCTTTATATTGGGGAAAAAGTTGGAAATTGGTCGAAAGATTCGCCTGAACTCGACATAGCTGTCGATCCTGTTGATGGGACAAAGCTTGTCGCATACGGTTTGCCAAATGCCATAAGTGTTGTCGCAGCTTGTGAAAAAGGGCATATACCTTTTATTCCAACGTATTATTCGATGAAATTGGCTGTAGGACCGGAACTTGCTGGAAAACTTGATTTGAATTCGCCGCTCAGAGAAAACCTGAAAGTAGCTGCTGCGGCGCTTGGGATAAGTGTGAATGAGTTAACCGTAGTTGTGCTGAACAGAGAAAGACACAGACGGTTAATAGATGATATAAGAAAATTTGGGGCAAGAATCAAATTGATAAGTGATGGAGATATAGCAGCTGCGATTGCAACAGCTATGCCAGAATCATCTGTAGATATCTATGTTGGTATTGGAGGAACGCCGGAAGGTATCTTAGCAGCAGCCGCTCTGAAAACTCTCGGTGGAGAAATACAGATAAAACCTCATCCTGTAAATGATGAAGAAAAGGAGAAATTGCAACAGACAGGTTTTGATTTAGAAAAAGTGTATTTTACAGATGAGCTTGTAGGTGAAAATACAATATTTGCAGCAACAGGTATAACTAATGGTGAATTTCTCTCTGGCGTCAAATTTCACAGAAGAAAAGCCATAACAGATTCAATTGTTATGAGATCCCGATCAAGAACAATAAGGCATATTGTTGCCTATCATGATCTCGAGCACAAAACTATCCCACTAAAATCAGAAGGCGAGGTACGCCTTCTGAATTATTCCCAAATGCGCTTGACATGAACTAAATAATGATTTTATCTACATAAAGCGGAAACTCCTCGCACAATTTTTTAACGGCCATTTGCACATTCGCTTGAATATGAGGGGGTATATTTCCCTCTTCGTCAAGCACATTTTTCAGGACCTCAAATATAAGCTCTGCTATTTTTTTCATTTCTTTTTCTCTCATACCACGCGTTGTAACAGCCGGAGTGCCGATTCTGATACCGCTGGCTACAAAAGGAGATCGCGTTTCATTTGGAATAGTGTTTTTGTTTACTGTTACGCCACATTTTTCAAGAGCTTTTTCTGCTGCTTTACCCGTCACGTTTAATGGAGTCAGATCCACCAGCATGAGATGAGTATCGGTACCGCCTGAGACTATCCGTAAACCCATGCTGGAAAGTTCATTTGCCAGCGTTTTTGCATTGGCAATTACCTGTTTTTGGTACTCCACAAAACCAGAGCTCATAGCTTCTTTAAAACACACAGCTTTAGCGGCAATAACATGCATCAATGGCCCACCCTGTGTCCCGGGAAAAACGGTCTTGTTAACGGCTTTGTAGATTTCTGCATCATTTGTTAATATCAATCCACCCCGAGGCCCTCTTAAAGTTTTGTGGGTAGTGGAAGTAACTATGTGAGCATATTCAGCGGGGTTGGGATATAATCCTGCAGCAACTAAACCAGCAAAATGTGCCATATCAACCACAAGGTAAGCACCAGCTTCGTCAGCTATTTCGCGAAATTTCTTAAAATCTATAATTCTCGAATAAGCACTTCCTCCTGCTACGATTATCTTTGGCTTATATTGAAGGGCCATACTTCTGACTTCATCATAATTTATCATCTCGGTTTCTGGATTTACCCCATACTGTATTACTTTGAACAGTTTGCCTGAGAAATTAACGCTTGCTCCATGAGTTAAATGACCACCATGAGAAAGGCTCATACCCATTAGAACATCTCCGGGCTCTGCAATTGAAAGGTAGGCAGCCATGTTCGCCTGGGAACCAGAGTGTGGCTGAACATTGGCATATTTGACTTTGAAAAGCTGCTTGGCCCTTTCTCTTGCAAGGTCTTCTATTTTATCTACCCATTCACATCCACCATAATAGCGTTTTGCAGGATACCCTTCAGCATATTTGTTTGTCAGGATGCTTCCCATAGCTTCCATAACAGCAACTGATGCGAAATTTTCTGAAGCAATTAATTCTAATCCATATTCCTGCCTTTTCAGTTCTCCTATGAGTAAATCGTGAACTTCTGAATCGGTTACTTTTAAATGATCCCACATAGTTACACCTCCTTGATAAAAGTATAAGTTGTTCCCTGCGGCATATCTTTCAATTCGATTCCAACTTTCCTGAGCTTTGAGCGTATCATATCTGAAAGTTCATACTGCTTTTTTGCCCTCAACTCTGCCCTCACATCAATTAGAATTTTGACTAATTCTTCAATTGATCTGTTATCGGCCCTTTCGGGAAGATCGAACAAGCCGAGTACGGGACAAAACTCCCTTCTCAAAAGATGATATATTTTCAAAGCATCTCTTTCATTCCCGTCATCCATTGCTCTGTTGAGGCTGTTTACCAGCTCGAAAATAAGTGCCAGGGCTCTTGGTGTGTTAAAGTCATCATCGAGCGAATCAATGAAAATCGATCTTTTTTCATTAATCCAGGAATCTTGTTTTGGGATTGCAAATGAAAATTCAGATTCAAATCTTAAAAATGTTTCATTTATTCGTGTAGCTGCCTTGGCCGCACTCGATAGGGCCTTTTCAGAAAATTCTATAGGACTTCTGTAGTGCTTGGAAAGAAAGAAAATTTTCAGTGCGTCTGCACCATATTTTTTCAAAGCTTCCCTCAGCAAAAAAATGTTTCCAGTAGATTTGCTCATTTTATCGCCGGTGTATTTGATCATTCCGTTATGCAACCAGTATTTGACAAAGGTTTTACCAGTCAGGGCTTCGCTTTGGGCTTTCTCATTTTCATGGTGTGGAAATATAAGATCTTCTCCTCCTGCGTGAATATCAAGGGTTGTACCAAGTAATTTCGTCGACATGACGGAACACTCAATATGCCATCCGGGTCTGCCGTTACCCCAGGGACTTTTCCAGTACGGTTCGCCTGGCTTTGCTGATTTCCACAAAGCAAAGTCGAGTGGGTCACGTTTTTTCTCATTCAGGTCAATTCTCGCCCCGGCTTTCAATTCGTCAATTGATCGATGAGATAATTCTCCGTAACGAGGAAAGCTCCTTACACTGAAATAGACATCTCCGTCAACAACATACGCATGATTCTTTGCTATTAAATTTTGGATGGCGTTGATTATCTCTGGGACAAAATCCGATGTCTTTGGAGAAAAGTTCGGCGCTCTAACGCCCAGGGCCATCGAATCTCGCCAGTACTCAGCTATGAATGTTTCTGAAATGTCTTTGAAGTCTACAGAAAACTCGATTGACTTATTTATTATTTTGTCATCAATGTCGGTGAAGTTTTGAACCATTATAACTCTGTAACCTCTGTATTCTAAATATCTCCTGAGCGCATCAAAAACCACCATCGGCCTTGCATTGCCTATATGGATAAGTCCATATACTGTTGGCCCGCAAACATACATCCTTACAATACCTGGTTCATTTTCTTTGAATTCCTCAATGTGTTTACTTAGAGTATTGTAAAAGCGCATATTCTCACCCCAAAATTGATTTGATTCTTGCTGCCACTTCATTAGGACCTAAGAGAAAAACAATATCCACAAGCTCTGGTCCTTCGTGTTTACCAGTCAGAACATATCTCAACGTGCTGTAAAATTCTTTCGCACTCACCTTTTGTTTTTTTATTGTTGACCTGAATACTTCCACAATAGAATTTTTATCAGAACGGTCAAGGCTTTCAAGTTTGTCGGCACATTCGAGCATGGCACACTTTATTTGATATTCCGTTTCCGTTTTTATCTCTGGCTTCACAAAGAAGAAATCTGCAACATGTTGAAAATCTTCCAGAGTGTGGAGTCTATCCTTAACAGCAATTATTACTCTGCGTAACCAATCCTGATTCCTGGGTATGAAATTCCATTTTTCCAGCAAAGGTTTTAAAAGTTGCTCCAGTTCCTCTTCGTTTGTAGATCTTATGTATTGGCCGTTCATCCAGCTGAGTTTTGCTGGGTCAAAAATGGCCGGATTTTTGCTAAGTCTATCTATGGAGAATCTTTCAATCATTTCCTGCATGGACATTATTTCTTTTGCATCTGGTGAAGACCATCCAAGCAGGGCAAGATAATTAACAACGGCTTGAGGCAGGTATCCTCTTTCTCTGAGTTCTTCGATTGAGGTTGCACCATGCCTCTTACTCAATTTCTTTCCATCCGGCCCGAGAATTGTCGAAACATGTCCAATTTCAGGGGGTCTGGCAGAAAAGGCTTCATATAGCGCGAGTTGTTTCACAGTATTTGGCAAGTGATCGTCCCCACGTATGACATGCGTTATTTGCATGAGCATATCGTCAACAACGCAGGCAAAATTGTAAGTTGGTATCCCATTGCTTCTCAGTATAGCAAAGTCTCCCACAGAACCTTCAGAAAATTGCACGGTGCCTTTTACCAGATCATTGTGAATAAAGGCCTTTCTTGGCATTGAAAAATATATAGCTGGTTTTAATCCTTTCTCTTCATATTCTCTTTTGCGTTCTTTTGTAGCGAATGGTTCGAAGATTGTGCGGTCATAATGGGGGGTCAGCCCTTTCGAAAGCAGTTTTTCTCTTATCTCTTCTATTTCTTCGGGATAGGCAAATACTTCATAGGCTTTGTCAAGGGCAATTAGTTTTTTTGCATATTCTTCGTATATATTCAATCGCTCACTTTGCCTGTATGGGCCGAAAGATCCTCCTATATCTGGTCCTTCATCCCAATTTAGTCCTAACCATTGAAGTGTCTTCATAAGATTTTCTTCGAAAATTCCTTCTGAACGTGCTATGTCTGTATCTTCTATTCTCAGAATGAACTTTCCGCCATGATGTTTTGCAAAAAGATAATTAAAAAGGGCTGTTCTTGCTCCTCCAACATGGAGATAGCCGGTTGGGCTTGGTGCAAATCTTACTCTAACCAATTCCTACACCTCCTACTTTTCAACCTTTTTTTTCACGAAAAACCAGAGATAAAGATCGAATTTTCCCGGGCTTTCACCGAATTTTTCTGCCTCAAAACTCAGGAGTCTTTCAAAGATCAGATATCGTTTTTTGGTGAGTGTCTTTGGAATTTCTTCTATTATATTGTATCTATGCATAAGTGATAAGACATGCCTGTCCAAAATTGCCAGTTTTTCAACGCCAGTGTTTCTTAGAAAATGACTGGCTTCCTTATAGCCAATTCCGATTGCATTGTTGACCAACCATTCACGTGCTTCGAATGGATCGATAGTTGTCAGTTGTTTCAATTGACCAATGATTTTGCGGTTCTTGATTATGTATGAAGCCCTCGCCTTTGGAAACCTGTGGCCGAGTTCTGAGAGTTTTTTTGAAAGTTCGTCTTCATCCAAATGAATAAAACCAGCTTTTCCAATTAACTTCTGGGCTTTAATTCCGCCCTGAGCGGTCCAGTTCGCGGTCAAAACGCAAAAACTGAGCTCACTGAAAAGTTCTTCTTCGGTCCCATTAAGACCGAGATTTTTGAATTGTCTGAACCTTTCTTCTACAAGATCTTTTGCTTCTTCTCTTATTTTGAGTAATTCATCAGATAAAGATACTGTGATCTCCTCCCAAGCTGATTATATCAATTTCTTGTGTGAAACAAAATAATGGTATAATATAAACAAACAACTGGAGGCATGTTGAAATGTCTTTGGATCAGATAGTAGAGCTTCTTAAAACTTATGGTTTGAAAATAACTCCTCAGCGGGTGGAAATACTGAAATTTCTGGACAGCAACAGAATTCATCCAACAGCCCAACAGATATATGAGCATGTGCTCTCGAGAGTGGGAAGTGTTTCCTTCACAACAGTCTATAATACCTTGCACACTCTGGAGCAAATTGGTTCAGTAAAAAGAATCGCTATAGATGACAGCCTGACTATATACGATATAGACACAAGCAACCACGGGCATTTTGTATGCAAGGTGTGTGGAAGAATATACGATATCCCATACGAAATAAAAGCAGATCTGCCTGGAAAGGCAGAAAGAACAGAATTGATAGTTTATGGAGTTTGCAGGCAGTGCGAAAATTATCCTCAATAAGGACTCACAATTTTTTTTGAACCTGGTGCTGTTCGTAAAACTCCAGTTCATCGTTTTCTCTAAGATCTTCATTTGATTTGAGCTTTAGACCACATTCCTGTGGCGCGCTGACTTTATCCACGTCTTCCTTGTAGTGCTTCAGACTATCTATTTGATCACTGAAAAGAAACGTGCCATTTCTATAAACTTTGACTATGCAATCCTTAGAAACATGACCTTCAAGAAGCTGAACTCCCGCTATTTTGCCGACTTTCTTTATGTCAAAGATTTTTCTGATCTCTCCTCTACCAACGAGTTCTTCAACTGTTTCAGGTTTGAGCATGCCTTCAAGTGCTAATTTCATGTTGTCAAGTAAGTCGTAGATTATTTCATATGTTTTGATCTGTATACCTTCATTTTCTGCTGTTTTTCTCGCCTGAGCATCTACCTTTACTCTAAAACCGACTATGATTCCATTGCTCGCAGATGCCAGCATTACATCGCTATTATTCACTGTTCCAACTCCGGAATGAACAATATTGATTTTTATTTCTTCGCTTTTCAGTGAAGCTATGGCGTTTTGAACTGCACTTAGAGATCCAAAGGTATCTGCTTTCAGAACCAGATTGAGTTCTTTTTTTTCTGATTCTTCCATCATCTTCAGTAATTCTTCCAGTCGAACCCTTCGTTTTGCCATTTTATCTCTCTCAAGCCTTTCTTTAAGTTGCTGAGTAACTGTACGGGCACTTTCGAGACTTTCGACCGCATATATAGAATAGCGGATATCCGGGACTTCCTCGAAGCCAACTATCATAACTGGTTGAGATGGTTCTGCTATTTTAATTGACTTTCCCTTATCATCTATTAAAATCCTGACTTTGCAATACGTTGGACCTGCCACTAAATAATCGCCAACTCTCAATTCTCCATCCTTTACTATGACATTTGCGACAGGTCCGAGAGATCTATCGAGCTTTGATTCAATGATTACACAACGAGCAGGTCCTTTCGGGTAACATTTGATTTCTCTTAATTCTGCAACGAGCAATATCATCTCCAGAAGTTCATCGATTCCATGGCCTGTTCGGGCTGATATGGGAACAGTAATCGTATCTCCTCCCCAATCTTCAGGGATGATATTTAGTTTGTCTACCAGTTGTCTTTTGGTCGCTTCGATGTTTGCATTTGGTTTATCGATTTTGTTTATTGCTACAATAACAGGAACATTCGCAACTTTGGCGTGATTATAAGCCTCTATTGTTTGCGGCATGACACCGTCGTCTGCTGCTACAACAAGGACAACTATATCCGTGGCTTGAGCTCCTTTTGCTCTCATTTCTGTGAACAGTTCATGGCCGGGTGTATCTATAAAAGTAATCTTTTTTCCTTTGTGAACCACCTGGTAAGCACCTATTGATTGGGTGATACCTCCGACCTCTTTTTCTGCAACTCTTGTCCTTCTGATTTTATCAAGGAGTGTGGTTTTGCCATGGTCGACGTGCCCCATAACAGTTACTACGGGAGGTCTTATGGATAGCTCATCTTTGTGGGTTTCGTACAATGTTTCGAAATATTTTTCTAATCTTTCAAGTTCATTTTCTATAGTTTCCAATTCGCTGATTTCTTCTTCAGGTTGGTAGAATTTTGCACGGTAACCATATATTTTTGCTATATCTTTCGCGGTTTTTTCGTCTATCTGCTGCGTTGGTTTAAGTACTATACCCTTAACAAACATATCCTGTATGATCCTGTTCAACGGAACCCCTATTTTAACGGCAAGTGTGTTAAGTTGCAGATCTTCGGGCTTCAAAACAACTTCCTGGAAAATCTCCTCTAATTCTTCTTTTTCCTTTTTTGGCTTTGCCGCTTTTGCCTTTGCAGCCGTTTCTTCTTCCTCTTCAAATATTTCGAGTAGCAAACCAACTGTTTCTTCATCTATATAACTCATGTGATTTTTGACATTCAGACCAAGTTCTTCAAGTTCCTGCAACAAATCTTTTGTAGACATATTAAGTTTTTTGGCTAGCTCGTATACTCTTAATCTGGGCACAATTTCACACTCCTTTTCTCTGTTCCTTCATATGTATTTTACACAATTTGTTTGCCTTTTGTCTGAAGAGTTTTTAAATTTTCGTGTTATAAATAAAAGCGAAATTATTGAAGGGGGCTTTTAAAGAATGGAATCGATCTTTCTAAAAGACATGTTTGAACAGCCAGAGGCAATTAAGGATCTCCTTTCAAAGAAGAAAGAAATTAGATCCAAAGCTGGTAGATTAACACATGAAAATATCCTTTTTCTTGGTATGGGAGCTTCTCATTATGCTTCCATTTATGCAACAGTATATCTTCGCTTGAAAGGAATCAACGCTGTTTCAGTTGAATTGTCCGAGTTCATATGGTATGCCAATCCAGATTTACTCGAATTTTTTGACACGATTTTTCTGATCAGCCAATCGGGAGAAACTGCTGAATTGACAAGATTTGTAGATCTCTTTAACGACAAACTTAATAGATGTGTTCTTGTCACAAACAACGAAAATAGTTTCAATGCCAGTGCTTTTGAAGCATCAAGACTGTTTCCAATTTATGCCGGCCATGAAAGGGCAATGGGGTCTTCAAAAACCTTTATTAATACTATTGTAACTCTTTTATTGATAGCTGAAACGTGGACTGGTGACGAACTACCTTTCGAAAAATTGCCAGAAGCTTTGAGTAAAGCTCTTGAAATTGATGTTAGCCTGTACGCCAAGGATATGTTAGACAGTAAGAGTGTCATACTCGTTGGCCGTGGTTTTGCAGTTCCTGTGTTGAAAATGGCTCAACTAACTCTGGCTGAAATTGCAAAGGTCAGCAGCGTTGTTTACAGTGGGGCTGGCTTCAGGCATGGGCCTATGGAATTGCTCGTAACAGATCCTTTAATAACTGTGGTTGCACAGCACGGAAGAACGTCAAAGCTCACTTTTGATTTGATAGGTGATCTCTCATTTTATCAAAAGGTCTGGTGTATAACTGATGAAAATGTTTCATTCCAGCGAACAATTTCAACGCCAGACGGCTTGATTGAAGAACTTTCCTGTATTCCAGTTATGGCTATTTTTCAAAAAGTCGCCAATGAGATATCAATTGCGAAAGGTTATGAACCAGGAGTGGGGTTGATAGCCTCAAAGGTAACCAAAAAAGAATAATTAATTACTGTGTGCAAGGGCTTTCAGGCGTTGAACGGCCTGGAAGTCCATATTATTTTTGAACCAGTAAGGTAGCACTGTGTTGTTCAACATTACAGGGTCTATTTTTTCATCTATGGCTCCCTGATCAACGAGTTTGAACCAGTCAAGCGAACCATATATTGGTGTATATTCGTTAATTGAGACAGATATTCCGACCTGCTTGCAAATCTCTATAGCTTTTAATACATCGTCTTCTTTTTGATCTGGCATATTCACCATAATGTATGCCTGGACATCCTCTTTTGTGAAACCGGCTTTCAGCAGTATCTCTGCTGCTCTTACAAGTTCCTCATCATAAACCTTTCCACCTGTTTCTTTTTGCAAATTTCCACTTGTCTCATACCCGAGTTTAATAGTTTTGAATCCTGCTTCCTTCATCAATTTCGCGGTTTCTTCATCGAGTAATCGTGCATGAAGACCGTTGGGGAGATGATAATTAACCTTTAATTGTTCCTTTATAAGCAATTTGAGTAATTTCATGAAGTGTCTTTCTTTGTTGATTAGGATTGCATCGTCAAAGAAAACGATGTTTTTTACCTGGAAAAGATCTACGTATCTTTTTATTGCAGCAACCACTTTTTGAGGGTCCCTTTGAACAAATTTTTTCCACAATTTTGATGAAATACAATAAGTACAGGAATACGGGCATCCAAGAGAAGTAAGAAAAACTAAATATCCAACTTTTTTATAAAGCTCGTATGCTGGATCGAGTTCTTCAAACCATTTTTTCATAGAAACACCGATAGTTTTTCCAAACAGTTGATTAATCAGATGTGGAAGGTTCGAAAGATCTTTGTCAAAAATAAAATCTGCGTTGGTATTCTTTTTAGCGTGGTCAGTGTATAATCTGGCATAAAGCCCTCCAAGTACTACCGGAGTTTTCGGAAAAATTTGTTTTATATATTTTATGGTTTCGGCAACACCCGGCCACCAGTAAGTCAACGATGACGTAACGAAAATAGCATCCACTCTGCCTATTTCTTCAAGTTTGCAGAGAAAATATTCCACAGGAGCACCGTATCTTTTGTATTTGCGCGGAATATTTTTCAGCAAAAGTGGTTTATCGATTTGTTCAGAGTGAAACTTTCCTGTTCCGAACTTTTTGTCGGGTTTTTGAGAAATGAACTTGCTCAAATCAGGGTCGTGCCTGTTGAGAAGATCTATCAAATATACATCAATGCCAATTTGCTTCAGAGCGGCTCCAACATAAAGTAAACCGATTGGTTTTAACCAGAAATCATATGCCGCAAAATCGTGGATCCATGGATTTATAAGCAGGACACGCATTTTCTCCTCCAGTAAACATACATACCCTTTAAAGTTAGGTCCGGATCTTTGATATCGTGACGAACCAGTTTTTCTATGACTTTGCTCTGACCGCCTGTTAGAAAAATTTTAGGGTTCATATTGAAGTATTTTTTCACATCACTTACCAAACCATTCAAAGCGTAAGCTGTTCCTTTCACGATTCCTATTCTTATATTGTCTGGAGTATCTTTACCAACACAGTTAACAGGTACATGCAGGTCAACTTGCGGTAATTTTGCTGTTTTTTCAAACAAAGAATAGGCTGCTGTCATTAATCCAGGTAATATCGCACCGCCTTCATAAGATTTGTTTTTCAAAACATCAATAGTTATAGCAGTCCCCGCATCCAGGATGATTGCATCATCGCAAGTCAAACTCGCTCCAAGAACATTTGCAACTCTATCTGCGCCTATTTCTGATGGATTCTTTACGTTCCATTTAATATCTAACCCGTCAGTTGCCTCAAGCCAAAAATACCTCGCTTGAAGATATTTTTCGGAAAATCGTTGAAATATGTAGTTCACAGATGGTACGACCGATGCTATAACAACTGATCTAATCTGTTTTGACTTTATATCGTGGTTTTCAAGGAGCGTTTTTAGAATTACGAACAATTCGTCTTCTGTCTCAAATCTGTGAGTCGAAAGTCTCCATTTTAAGAAATCCGTCCCATTTTCAGTAAATCCAGCAACTGTGTGAGTATTTCCCACGTCAAATAAAAGAAGCAACAAAGCCACCTCCAAAATAATATAATAAACCTTAAAGGGAGGTGAAGGTATACACATATCGGTTTTTGTAAATGCGATTTCCGTTGCATCGGGGTCGGTTATCGGTATTTTTTTGGGAAAATCCATATCCGCCGGGATAAGAAGGATTCTCTTTCAGGCTGTAGGCCTAACTACTATAGGTATAGGAATTCAGATGGCTTTGGAAACATCAAATTTTATAATAGTTTTGCTTGCACTTGCATTCGGAGCTGTTGTGGGTGAATTTTTGCGCATAGAAGATATAATTGGTGCTGTAGGGAAATTTTCGAAAGATTCCCATCGTTTTACCAGTGGATTTGTTGCAGCTACAACTCTGTTTTTGGTTGGTCCAATGACTGTGGTTGGTTCGATAAGAGCCGGACTGGTTGGTGATGGCACACTAATCTATACGAAATCGGTTCTTGATTTTATATCTTCTATAATCCTTGCATCTATATACGGCATCAGTGTTCTCAGCAGTTCTATCGCTGTGTTAGTAGTCCAGGGGTTGCTTGTGATGGCATCATCACATCTGGTATTTTTAACTGATCAGAATTACCTGTCTAACTTTACAGGGGCAGGTGGGTTGATAGTAGTGGCGATAGGGATAAGACTTTTAGAGTTAAAAGAAATAAAAGTTGGGAATTTTCTGCCTGCTTTGATATTCGCACCGATCATAGATTTTATAGTGGGAATGTTCATGAAATGATATCCCTGGTGATCTCTTTTGCTCTGTCAGTTGCTTTGCTTCCTCTGCTATCTATCATAGCAAAGAAGTTGAATATAGTGGATACACCAGATGGAAAATTAAAGACACATAGTAGAGCAATACCATATCTCGGTGGCGTGGCTATTTATGTTGCAGTGATCTTTTTCGTGAAAGAATGGTACCTTTTTGTCGTTATGACATTGATTTTTTTGATAGGTTTGATTGACGATATAAAACAAATACCATGGTATGTTCGCTTTGTAGCTGAATGTTTGTTAGGTTTACTCATCAGTCAAATTTTTTCAGCAAATTTATTCCAAATGCTTTTCTATACAGTTTTATTTGTTATTACGGTAAACGCTGTTAATATGATAGATGGTATGGATGGGATCTGTGCTTCTGTTGTGATTGCTGGGCTAATTTTTGTTAACAAAAGCTCCTTAGAGTGGGCATTGATAGGTGCATTGATTGGATATCTTGGGTTTAATTTTCCACCAGCTAAGGTATTTATGGGCGATGCCGGTAGTTATCTAATAGGTTGCATAGTTGCATACGAAATTTTTCTTGGTATGGAAAATTCTGTCGATTTGAAAGCCTTTCTGCCGTTCTGGGTGATTTTCATAGATATCCTCAGTGGTATTGTGCGGAGATTGGCAGCCCGAGTTTCACCATTTCTTGGCGATAGAGATCATATCTATGACAAGGTATACCGAAGGGTTCACGGGAGCGAAACAGCAAAGAAGAGAAAAACACTGTTTTTTGTGGTAATGATTTCATTTTGTTTTTCAATTATGAAATATTTTTACTCTCTTTTCTTAGTATTACTCGCTTCAATTGTGGTAGTCTTGTCTCTGGGAATGTTTGTTTACGATAATAGAGGAGGAACAACTCATGGGAAAGATTGAGGAAATTTTTCTGCATGTTACAGTTATCATTACAGCCCTATTTGCCAACAAATTTGTGACCTATGAATTTAGTGTGCCAAAATATGCTGTTCTCACCACAATGGTACTGATTCTCTCGATCGGGTTAATTTTCAGATGGTGGAAAGAAAAGCAATTGAAGTTATATTTCTCGTTTTCACATTTGTTCTGGTTCCTTTTCTCCCTATCTTCAATACTTTCAACAATTTCTGTCTACAGATACAACAGATTTTACTTCAGATATTCCATAGATATTGCGTTGTTTGTTGTACTATCAGTATTAATTTCGTTGTACATATCAAACAGGTTTAAAAGCAAAGAGTCAATTACAAGATTGTTTTTGACTTTTATCGCAACAGGGGTTGTTGTCGCAATTGATGCTATTTTGAATTTCTATACTGGCAGGAGTATTTTCCTTGGGGTAGTTGGTGAGCCATTTTCCAGAGCTGCCATAAAGAGTACTATAGGGAATACTATTTTTGTGGCAAATTATATGACTATGCTTCTTGTTTCCTGCCTGTATTTCCTGCTGAGTGACAATTATGGCTGGAAAAATCTTTCTCGCAAAGGATTTCTATTTGTCAAAATTTTTTCAATGGTAGCTTTCTGGCTATTCTTAACAACAGTTGTGATCAGCCAAACAAGGTCTGAGTATATATCAATGATTTTTTCAGTAGCCGTCTTTGCAATTTTGTATTTTGTATATTCCAGAAAGACAAAAACGGATGATGACGTTCATAACTGGAAAAATCTGAAAAAGCTTCTGATTACCATCCTGATCTTTGGTGTGGCTGTGATAATGGTAATTTACAACACCGATAATCCTTTAACTGGTGGTGGAAAAGTTTCAGTCACAAGCAGATTTTCGGCGATGACAAGTGTATCGAGCATTGATGAGCGTTTATTGGCGTGGCTCGGAGCAATATATCAATGGAAAGAAAACAAACTGATCGGTACAGGTATTGGTACATATCAGATTAAGGCCATTGATATTTTGCAAGATGTCATGGAAGATCGCCCGGAACTTCTCTACGGCTGGAACAATTTTAAAAGGACGCACAATGATTACCTTCAGGTGCTGGGTGAAACTGGTATCTTTGGATTAATTAGTGTACTGCTGCTCATGCTGATTTTGATAATCTACGCGTTTAAATATCTAAAAACAGTGGAGAGAAAAGATGATCTACTTTTGTTCCTTACGATTGCTTGTGGATTTATTGCTTTTATGGTTCAGAGTTTCTTTAGCTTTCCAGGTCATCTCTTGCCCAACTCGCTACTTGCTCTTTTTCTGGCTTCCACAGCCGTCGGAACATATTTCAACGGCAGGAGATTTCTTGCAATTGATATAGAGGTTGGAAGATCAAAGCTCGCGATTTTCTCGATATTTGTTCTTTTAATAACTATTTCTTCAACTTTTTTGAAGTGGAATTATTTTATAAGTGAAGTCTATTTCAAAAATGGTAACAGCAATTATTCTGCTTTACTTTCTGTAACCAGCGAAAAAAGTCGCTTGCAGCAATATGAGCAGTTTTATCTACAAAAACTCGAGAAACTCGAAAATTTAACAGGTGAATTTAGCTATCTCAGAGCAGAAAATTACAAATCAAATCTGTCAGGAATCGAAGCGGAAAAACAAAGAATAAACCAGATAGCTTCGATAAAGAATAATTTGACAAAGAACCTGTCTGCTATTCAAAATAATTTGAAGACTCTGGATAGGCTTGAAATATCTTACTCTGAAAAAGCTCAGAAAAATCTGACAACTGCTCTGAGGATAAACCACACTTATGGGAAAGCCCATTTTTACCTTGCCTCGCTTTGTTTGAGACCTTTAAGAATAGAAAAGCTTGAAAGTGCTTTAAAATCCGGGGATTTCTCACCTTTGAGGCAAGAATACGACGATTTTCAGTCTGCCATTGCAAATCAGTACAAAGCATCAGACTTGCTTTTCTTGAGCGAACTTCTCGAAAAGAGACAAGATTTGATTTCTGCAGGTGATGTGGCTTCACTTCAAGCTATTTTAGATTCATGTGCACTTTTCAAAACTTCATTACTTTCTTTCAATGAAAGAAATACATATAAAGCTCTGGCATCGAGATATCAGTCGTTATTCTCAAAAATTGACAGGCTTATTGACCAATTGAAGAGTTATTCAGATGACATTTTGATTGGAAAAACATTAAAGAATCTGCAGAACATTCGAGACCTGTACCTCACAGAATTTGTCAAATATGCGAAAATGACTGTTGATAGATTACCTGGAGGATGGAACAGATTCCCCGACTGGAAAAACGTAGACCTTGCAAAAGCGATATCCGGCGAGGATATATACAGATTGCTGGCAACACTTGCAGCTTCATCTGCCGAAGTTACTGACGAAACGATCTTATCATTACTTGAGTATCTTGCGGAAAAAGAGGCGCAGGCGTGTGAGGGAATGGCTTCAAAGAACGTGTGGGGTGTGCCAGATGGCGCATCCGAGTTTTTGTTGATAGCGGCAGAAAAATTTGAAGATTTTGATCCTGAAAGAGCAAAGCAAATTTACAGAAAGATGCTTGAAATTTATACACCTGCTTATGAAAGAATCTCTAAGCATATAGAAAGTCTTGATATCGGAAAGGCGGTTTCAGAGTACATGGATAAAATCTCCAGTAATCTTTCAATCGCTTTGATTGAAAAAGGAATGGATGTGGAAAAGGTCGAAATAGTTGAAAAAATAGTGGAAGATTATGCGCAGCAGATTCAAAGCTATTTGAAAAATATTAATTGGAAAGATATAATTAATAATGAGCTTGATGTTGCAATAAAGGAAAATAACTGGAATGAAAAATTTGTTCTCAGCAGAAATATTGCGAACGTTTTGAGTGGAGAGTTGCAGAAACTAATTTCGTCAGTTACAAGTGATGATAATACGGCTATCCAGGTTTTCCAGAAGATATCCTCAAGCGTATCTTCTCTACCATATTCAATTTTGCTCTGGGAAAGAGAGTCTCGCTTTATCGCATTTTACAGCATCTTGTCTTCAAAACAGAGTGATTATGCGATTAGGAGGTGAGAGTCATGGAATGGAAAAGTACAACAGTTCTTGTTGTTAGTAGAAATGGTAAGACAGTAATGGCTGGTGACGGTCAAGTTACTTATGGTAATACTGTTATGAAGCACGGTGCAAGAAAAATAAGAAAGATAGGAGATGGACAGGTGCTGGCGGGCTTTGCGGGATCTGTCGCTGATGCAATGGCGCTTTTCGATAGATTTGAATCAAAATTAAAAGAGTGGGGAGGAAATCTTACGAAAGCAGCCGTAGAACTTGCGAAGGACTGGAGAACCGATCGAGTTTTGAGAAGACTGGAAGCACTTTTACTTGTGGCAGATAGGGATAATGTTCTGATAATATCCGGAACCGGTGAAGTGGTTCAACCTGATGATAATGTTGCTGCAATTGGTTCGGGAGCTCCGTATGCAATAGCTGCTGCGCGAGCTTTAATTAGAAACACAGATCTCGATGCCAGAGAAATAGTTGAAAAATCGATGCAGATAGCCAGTGAAATATGTATATACACAAATGGAAATATAACCATCGAAGAGATTTAAAAGGAGTGAGATATGTGACAAACTTTGACAACTTGACGCCGAAAGAAATTGTTCGGGAGCTCGACAAATATATAATTGGGCAGTATCAGGCGAAGAAGGCAGTGGCGATAGCTATAAGGAACAGAATACGCAGGCAAAAATTACCAGATATCTGGCAAAAAGAAGTATTACCCAAAAATATTTTAATGATAGGTCCTACCGGAGTTGGAAAAACTGAGATAGCTCGCCGATTAGCTCAGCTTTCGGGTTCGCCATTTCTAAAAGTGGAAGCCACCAGATTCACAGAGGTAGGTTATGTTGGAAAAAATGTGGATTCTATGGTTAGAGATCTGGTTGAAATAAGTGTCAATATGGTTAAGAAAGAAAGAATGGAACAAGTCAAAGATAAAGCAGAGCAAATGGTTGAAGAAAGGATACTCGATGCATTGATTCCAGAATCTCGGAAACCACAGAACATAAGCTTTATGGGTTTATTCACAGCCTCTCAGCAGCAGCAGCCATCGCCTGAAGAGAGAAGATCGCTCAGACAAAAACGAGAAGAAATCAGGCAGAAATTGAGAAATGGAGAATTAGAAAATGAAATGATAGAAATAGAAATAGAAAAAGAAATATCCCCGTTTATTGGTGCACTCGGTCAGGGAGAACTGGAAGACCTTGGAATAGATCTTGGAAGTATGCTGGGAAGTCTTATGCCAAAAACAAGGCAGAAGAAGCGAATGACAGTTTCTGAGGCTCGCAGAACCCTTCTGCCGATTGAGTCGGAAAAATTGATCGATATGGATAAAGCAACGCAAGAAGCTCTGGAAAGAGCCCAGAACAGAGGTATCATCTTCATAGATGAGCTTGATAAAATAGCTGTAAAATCTTCAGGTTCGGGACCGGATGTTTCCCGTCAGGGTGTTCAAAGAGATCTTCTCCCCATTGTAGAAGGTACAACAATAATGACCAAATATGGTCCAGTTAGAACAGATTACATACTTTTTATTGGCTCTGGTGCTTTTCATATGAGCAGGCCCTCAGACCTTATTCCAGAGCTTCAGGGACGTTTTCCCATAAGAGTTGAGCTGTCCTCGCTGACAAGAAAAGATTTCGTGAGAATACTCGTCGAACCAGAAAATGCTATAACGAAGCAATATCAAGCTTTACTATCAACGGAAGGGATTGAGTTGATTTTCACCGAGGATGGTATTGAAGAAATGGCAAAAATAGCGTATGAATTAAACCAGAGACTTGAAAACATAGGGGCACGAAGGCTTTACACTGTTGTTGAAAAAGTTCTTGAGGAGATATCTTTTGAAGCACCGGATGTCCAGGAGAAGAAAATAATCATAGATGCAAAATATGTGATGGGAAAACTTGAGAATATCATATCAGATGAAGATGTTAGCTCCTATATACTGTGAAATTTAAGGAGCGTGGAAAATGAAAAGCAAGACGAGAGAAGCATTGCTTGCTTATCTTTTTCTGGTACCATCATTTGTCATACTGGGCATGTTTGTATTCTGGCCAGTAGGATTTTCATTTGTTTTAAGCTTCTTTCGCTGGGATTTTAAGAATATGAAAAACCCGGCTTTTGCTGGTCTGGAAAATTATGGAGAGATATTTCGTTTTCAGAGTCCTCTTACGCATGAATTTGCAAGCTCTTTGCTTACATCGATTGTACTATTCTTCGTGTGTTTTTCCATAGTTTTTTCAATGTATGCGGTTTTTAAGAAAAAGAAAATGGGTTTTGTGAGTATAGCTATTTCAGTCTCCCTGATGGTATTACTTCAGAACAGGACTTTTTTTACCCTGCTTTTGTGCAGTTTGGTAGCGACGATGACATACCTGATTTTGAAAACTTACCGGTCTATAAAGATTTTCTTAGGAAAAATTTTCTCTTTATCGTTGGTTGCTTTTATATTCCTGATTATTTTTGATAAAAGATCATATACTGTGCTGGATTTGTTTCTTGAAGCACGTGATAGAAATCTTTTCATTAAAGCTGTTTATAACACGGCGTATTATGTCTTGCTCAGCGTTCCTATCACTATAGCACTTGCACTTGTTATAGCACTACTTCTGAATAGCAATATAAAGTTCAGGGCTTTTTTTAGAACAGCTTACTTCATTCCCTTTGTAACCTCTGCAGTGGCTATCTCACTTGTTTGGAGATGGATTTTTGATGATGCGTATGGATTACTTAATTATATGCTGTCTTTTTTGAATGTAGAGAGAATTGCATGGCTCAAAGATGAAAGATGGACAATCCCGACAATTGCAATCGTATCTATTTGGAAGACTGTTGGGTATGATGCCATCATATTACTCGCAGGATTGCAAAACATTGATAAATCTTACTATGAGGCTGCTGAAGTTGATGGAGCCACAGCGTGGCAAAAATTTCTTCACATAACGTGGCCACTTTTAACTCCCACGACGTTTTTTTTACTGATAGTTTCACTTATAAGTTCTTTCAAAGTATTCACAGAGGTTTACGTTCTCTACAGTGGATTGCCCGGACCATATAACAACAGTGGTATGACCATGGTTTACTATGTTTTCGATAGATTTTATGTCCAGCAAAGAATGGGTATTGCCTGTGCGGCAGCGTACATACTGTTTGGTATAATATTGATTTTTACCGCTGTACAATTTTTAGTGGGTAAAAAGACTGTCGAGTACGCTTCTTGAGGTGAAAAATTGTGAGAAAGACGATCTTCTCACTGTTTGTTTATTTGCTCATTACAGCCGGGGCGGCTTTGATGCTTTTGCCCTTTGCATGGATGGTTTCCACTTCTTTTAAAACAAGAAGTGAGGTTGAAACCTGGCCACCAAAGTGGACCTCCAAGAATTTTTCCAGAACGTGGGATGTTAAAGTGAAATTGTCTCGAAGCTCAGCAGGAGGAATTGATTGGAAAGGTTTAACGTTGAGAGAAGCTCTGGTTCTTAGCAGAACAGAAGAATCTGGAAATATTTTGTCAATTCAGATAGACGATGATCCAGTTTATCGTGGGACAATGGTTCTCTCATTATCTGATAACTTTAGCTATCTTGCGGGAAAACTTGATGATTCACAGTTTAAAGAGTTTTCTCAAAGACTTCTTCAGAGAGATCTTCCAGAACAGATTGGGAAATTGATTAGTTCATCAAAGAATGCTGAAGAATTTTTCTCCAATTTCTTTGCTATGTATCTTTATGGCTCAGAAGCAATCCTCGACAGGAGAAATTATATTTCTCAACTGGAAAAAACGATAGAAACATCCCTGAATCAAGCAGAGACATTTGAAAGATATTCTAATAGATTGCCAGAAGAATACAAACAGGAGTATATAGAAATGATCTCTGATGGAAAAAAACTGCTCAATGAAAGACTTTCAGAACTTTCGATATTGAAAAAAGGATCAGTTGCGATTCTTCAGACTGACGAAATAAGCATGATAGATAAATCTTTAAAAAATACTTTGAACATTTTACAATCAAACGAATTATTTGAAAATTTAAAAGATAATGCTCTTATGCGGTTGTACAAGGCAAGGGTTATTTCACCAGTTGAAGATTTATTGAATCTTATAGAAGTGTACACATTTGTCAGAGAATATTTTAAATCTGTTCAAATCCAGAAAGCAGATACCAGACAGATTGTGTTCAGTTTTCTGAGCAAGAAAGAAAAAGATCAGCTACTCAAAGAATATTTGTCTATGGAACATTTTTCGGCCGATGTTGAGAAGATTATACAATTTCAGATGAATCAATCAACTGAATCACTCCCGGAAAATGTAGAAAAGCTTCTTGATGAGCGGCTATATGAAGAGTTTAAAAGTCTGCCGATAGAAAATATTAGAGTTTACATTCAGCAGTTAAAGCAGGTACTTTCCTCATTAAGCGGAATTCTGTCGGATATGAAAATATCATCGCTGGATCAATTTGAATCTTATGAGAAAATGCTGGAATTTTTTGAAGATCTGAGTTTGAATCAAACCGCTCAGATTGCCTTGGAAAAACTCGGGAACCTCTCAAAAGTGATTTCAAAAGATGTTTTCTGGAAAATGGCAGTTATTTTGTACGATAATGTTCAACAGATAGCCAAACTCAGAAAAATTTATTCTCAGGTTCAGAATTCAATGAAACTTTTACAAGCACCAGATTTTGTGAAAAATGTCAGATTAAAACAGAACCAGACCATTGAAATAGAACTGAACAATGTACATCCTGTTTATCTTGAAGACGATAATTATACCTTGCGGGTGAATTTTTCCTTTGCAGAGATGCTTGCAAATATATTCCATAATTATGTCACCGCGTGGAAAAGTGCACCTTTTGGCGTGTACTATATAAATACGGCCTTTGTATCTACAGTGACAACTATTCTGGAAGTTATAATTGCTGCCATGGCCGCATATGCTTTCGCTTTGATGAATTTTCCCGGTAAAAACTTGATTTTCGCTCTTTTCCTTGGCACGATGATGATCCCGGGGGAAGTTCTATTAGTTCCAAATTTCATAACAATATCCAAGCTTGGGTGGATAGATACTTATTATGCGTTAATAATACCATGGGTTGTAAGTGTGTTTGCTATATTTCTTATGCGCCAACATTTCCTAACTTTGCCCAGAGAACTGCAAGATGCCGCCAAAATTGATGGGTGTTCACATTTTAGGTTTCTCTGGACAGTTGTTGTACCGATATCAAAACCGGTGGTCATAACAAGCGCCCTGCTGAAATTTGTTGGAAGCTGGAATGCTTTCTTGTGGGTCTTAATAGTTACAAACAAAGACAAATTTAGGACATTACCGGTTGGTCTTCAAACATTCAGCTCTGACGTCGGAACAATTTATAATCAACTTATGGCAGCAGCAACGTTTTCAATATTGCCTGTGATTGTACTATTTCTATTCACCCAGAAATATTTTATTCGTGGAATTGCGAGAACTGGCTTGAAATAGGGAATGATAGGCGTGAAAATGAACCGTAAGAAAAAGAGGGGAAAACCCAGTATGTTTATAGCAGCAATTTTATGCACATTATGTGCTCTGTCGATATTTTTCTGGACTTCCTATGTGCATTACACAAAAACTGTTCAGGAGAATATTCATCTTTCTCGCCAGCATGAAAATCTTTCTCAACGGCTGGAGGAGTTGTACAGACTTAATAGAGAGTTGATATCGAAAATGGAGGGAGAAACGAAAGAAAAATGATTTTTATCACAACTTCTCACGATCCAGTGGATGAGCAGATTGACAGAGCGAAGGCTCTTTCAAACGATTTAAATATCACCTATATTTCCAGAAAGCATTGTTCAAATCTCGAGCTATTTATTCAAAATGATTATTGTTATGTCGTGGAAAAAGATCGTATAGTGGTAAGATGGAAAGATGGTCAGTTGTTTTTTCACCCTTCAATGGCAAAGGTGAGAATGAAAAATCTGCAGAGAGGCTTGAAAGATCATCTCATAGAATCTTTAGACCTAAAAGGCAACGAACTGGTACTTGATACAACTCTTGGTCTTGCAACAGAGGCCATTCTAATGGCAGCGTTTTTAGAATCAGGAAAAATCGTTGGAGTCGAGGGATCTCTTCCAATTTACGTTATTGTCAGAGATGGGTTGTCGAATTATAAATCAAATTTACCGTGGATAAATGCCGCTATGAAAAAAATAGAATTGATTCACGCTGATTTTAAACAATTCATAAGATCTCTTCCGGATAATTCTTATGATATTGTTTACTGTGACCCTATGTTTGAGAACCCAGTATATGAATCTTCATCTATGAATCCCTTGAGGCCGTTTGCATTATATGATACGATTGATCAGAATGACGTAAATGAAATGTTGAGAGTGGCGCGAAAAAAACTTGTTTTGAAAGCACACGCGAAGGATAGCTTGTTTGAACGTATAAAAGTGGATTCGATAACAGGTAGCCGGAAAAGCTGTGTGTTTTATGGGGTGATCTATAAAAAGTGATTATTATTACAGGGCCAACGGCTGTTGGGAAAACAGATTTGTCGATTGCAATCTGTTGCAAATTGAACGCAGAAATCGTTTCGATAGATTCAAGGCAATTGTACAGATATATGGATATAGGCACTGGGAAACCGACTTTGAGCCAGAGAAAGATAGTAAGACATCATTTGATTGACATAGTTGATCCAGATGAATATTACAGTGTGTATCAATTCAGACTGGATGCGATTAGGGCTATTCAAGATATTGTAAAACGTGGTAAGATTCCTTTGTTTGCTGGAGGAACGGGACTTTATATAGATAGTCTTGTAAGAGGAATCTTTGAAGGTGTTTCGAGGGATGAAGAACTGAGAAAACAACTTCTTCAAAAAGAAACTCAGTGCCCAGGTGTTTTAAGATCTATGCTTGAACGAATTGATCCAGAGCTTGCTGATAGGATTCATAAAAATGATTTGAAGAGAACTGTAAGAGCTCTGGAAATCTGGATTAAAAGCAAAGAAAAGCCCTCTGAACTCCGAAAAAAAGTGAAACCAGTTGGTAGATTCACCGTAATTATTTTGCATCGTGATAGAGAAGAGCTTTATGATAGAATCAATTTGAGAGTTAATGAAATGTTTCAAGCAGGGCTTCTTGATGAAGTAAAAGATCTTATGAAAAGAGGATATTCAAAAAATCTTAATGCTTTGCGGACAATAGGATATCAGGAAAGTATAGCACATCTGGAGGGTAAATTAAATTTTGAATCAACTGTCGAACTTGTGAAAAAAAATACCAGGCACTTTGCAAGGCGACAGGTGATCTGGTTTAGAAGGTATAAAGACGCGATTGTTATAGATCTTTCATCAAGTTCGTACAGAGACGCCGTGAACACAATATCGAGGATCGTGCTACAGGATTTCCAGCACGATTCCTTTTACGATGGGGGGTTTAGTTATGACTGAGAAGTTCAATCTTCAGGATAGGTTTTTGAACATGTTGAGAACTGGAAAAATTGAGGTTAAGGTATACCTCGTGAACGGATTTCAAACTAAGGGTATTATCCGATCTTTTGACAGCTACACTATTTTGCTGGAAAGCGAGAATCAGCAAAATTTGATTTACAAGCATGCAATCAGTACGATCATGCCGTCCAGCTTTGTTAGATTGGTGAAGAAAGAAGAAGAAGAGCAGGAAGGTCAAACGGAGAGTGCAACAAATAAAACGCAATGAGTTGATGAGAGCTATTGTTATTACAATAAAAGGTGATTATTCTTCTGTTGAAGAAATTCAACAGTTGTTGCGTACATTAAATATCGACACTGTCGAAGTTCTCTACCAGAAAAGAGAAAGACCTGATTCAAGATATTACGTTGGGGAAGGAAAGATCGGAAAATTGTTAGAATTGATAGATTTTTCTGGTGCGCACATGGTCGTTGTCGATGATGAATTAACACCGGTTCAGGCAAAAAATCTTGAAAAAAAGCTCAGTGTAGTGATCAAGGACAGAACACAGGTTATACTTGACATATTCGCTCAGCACGCCACAACAGAGGAAGGAAAGTTGCAGGTTGAGTTCGCGAAGTTGAAGTATGAGTTGCCAAGGTTAATTGGACAGGGAAAATGGTTATCGAGACTGGGTGGTGGAACTGGTACAAGAGGGCCTGGAGAACAGAAAATAGAAGAAAAACGTCGCAAGATACGCGAAAGGATCGTTGCTATCAAACGACAACTTTCAGAACTTGCAAAAGACAGAACACAGCAGAGAAAAATGAGGCTAAACAGTGAATTGCCAATGGTGTCTGTCGTAGGTTACACGAATGCCGGAAAATCAAGTTTGATAAAAATAATAAGTGGAAGTGATATTTTAATTGCAAATCAGCTTTTCAGCACACTTTCTCCGGTTGTCAGAAGAGTAAAGCTTCCCAGCGGAAGAGTGGCGCTTTTTAAAGATACAGTGGGATTTATTAAAAATGTACCTCACACAATTATTGAGGCATTCAAGTCCACCTTAGAGGAAATTCTGTTTTCTGATTTGATACTTTTAGTAGTTGACCTGTCAGATGAAAACTTTCAGGAAAAACTTGACACTTCTCTTTCAGTTGTCTATGAGCTTGGTGCAGATGAAATACCACGTCTTTTAGTTTTCAACAAGGTTGATTTGATACCTTATTCTCAACGAATAAAAATTTTGCAGTCCTATCCAGGGGCTATCTTGATAAGTGCAGTAAAAGCTGACGGCATTCGTGAGCTTCTGAGCTGTATTGATAAAGAGCTGGAAAAATCAGAAAAAGAGGCTCTACTTACCTTCAAATTGCAGGACATGTCATGGGTCCTGAAAGAAAGAGAAAAAATAGTTGTTAAAGAACAGATATTCAGAGACAATCAGGTGATTGTCAGGATAAAAGCGCGTTCAAGTGTTTTAGAGCGCCTGAGACAGCATAGTACGCAGGAGGGATGAATCGGTGAAAAGGTACCTGGTTTTACTGGTAGCGATGATATCAACTATTGTGATCTGTGCGACATTCTCTTTTCCAGTAAGTACGACTCCATTGCTTACATCAAGCTTTGGTGAGTTTCGGGGCACTGGAAATCGTGGTCCTCACTTTCATATGGGAATCGATCTATCAACTGGTATGAGGAGTGGTGTTCCTATTTTAGCAGCTGAAGATGGGTGGCTCGTCAGAGTGGAAATTGACGAGGACGACATATATGGTAATGTGGTTGTGCTTTACCACGACGATGGTTACAAAACACTTTATGCGCATCTGAGCGAATTTTCAGAGAAATTGAAGCTGATCATCGATTCTGTTGTGTCTGAATTTGGAAGAAAGCGAATAGTTGTAAAATTTCCAGAAAGAACATTTTTCTTCAAAGCAGGAGAGCCCGTTGGATACTCCGGTCAAACTGGTGAAGCAGCTCAACCTCACTGTCATTTCGAAATAAGAAATATTGATGAAACCATTTGCTATGATCCATCGCAATTTTTGAATATCCTAAAACCAAAAGAAGCCAGATTCATTGTAAAATCACTTGTAATTAATTCAGAAAAATATTCCTATAGAGAAGATGAGGTTTATCCTTTTAAAGGAGATTTTCCAAAAATAAGCATCAATGCAGTAACTGAAATTAACAAAAACGTAATCGGTTTGAAGAGTTTAAAGATGTATTTGAATGAAAATCTCGTGTATCATATTGATTTTAGTGAAATACCAATAGATGAATTTAACAACGTCTGGAGTGTTTATACGAACGATTCTGTAGCGGATGGATATAATTACGATGCGTGGTACAAACTTTATCCAGACCAGTGGGGCAATGTTATAAAGGTTGATAACTACGCCGAGATAGGTAAATTACCATCAAAAATACTTGTGAGAATAATCTGCACTGATTTCTGGAACGAAGAATTTGAGGTTAGATTCTTTCTCGAAAGAAGGTAGAGAAAAGTGTGGTTTTTCAAAAAAAAGAAAAAAAGTGAACAGGATCTGTTGACAAATCCGTTTTATAAAGAAGGGAATTTATTCGTGATTTATTTCAAATGTGAAAAGTGTGGTGAGTATTTCAGAAGTCATTTGAGGGCTGGTTATGATTTCATAATTGATTATGATAATCCTTCAACTCCATATAAAGTTGACAAAATTTATGTTGGTTCCAAATGCCCTAATAAGATTCATCTTATTGCTACCATGAGTTCTAGTTATAAACTTAGAACGGTTACTCTTGAGGGAGGAAAATTTATCACAAAAGAAGAATATGAGTCAGTTCAAAAAAAGGAGGATGAGAAATGAAAAGACTCTTTACAAGTGAGAGTGTAACAGAGGGACATCCGGATAAAGTGGCAGATCAGATCTCAGATGCTATTCTTGACGCGCTGATTGAACAGGATCCCGATGCACGGGTTGCTGTTGAGACTCTTGTTACAACAGGGCTGGCTGTTGTTGCTGGAGAAGTAACCACGGAAGCTTATGTGGATATACAGGATATTGTCAGGAGAACGATTCTGGATATAGGTTACACACGCGCAAAATATGGCTTTGATGGTGAAACTTGCGGAGTTGTAACATCAATACACAGTCAATCGCCTGATATAGCTCTTGGTGTTAACAAAGCGTTGGAAGCAAAAGAAAAAAATGACGATGGAGACGAGTTTGATAAAATAGGGGCTGGCGACCAGGGTATGATGTTTGGATACGCTACCAATGAAACGCCTGAATTTATGCCTCTGCCGATAGTTCTCGCTCACCAACTTGCGATGAGATTGTCAAAGGTTAGAAAGGAAAAAATTGTACCTTTTTTAAGACCCGATGGAAAGACTCAGGTGACAGTTGAATATAGCGATGACGGTAAACCGATGAGAATTGATACCATCCTTATCTCTGCTCAGCATGATCCAAATGTGACTATAAACGAATTAAAAGAAGTACTGCTGGAACATGTTATCAAGCCGACTATTCCCGAACAATACTGGTCTGATAATATCAAAATATTAGTTAATCCAACTGGCAGATTTGTTCTGGGAGGCCCATCGGCGGATACCGGTTTGACAGGTAGAAAAATTATAGTTGATACATACGGTGGATGGGTACCTCATGGCGGAGGGGCCTTCAGTGGAAAAGATCCGACGAAAGTTGACAGATCTGCCCACTATATGGCACGGTACGTCGCAAAGAATGTTGTTGCTGCGGGGCTTGCGGACAGATTTATGATTCAGGTAGCATACGCTATCGGTAAAGCCAGACCTGTATCATTAATGATAGACACCTTTTCTACATCTAAGGTTGACGAAGAAAAATTGAAAGATGTGATAATACAGCTGTTTGATTTTCGCCCGCTGGCGATTATCAATAAATTGAACTTGCAGAGGCCTATATACAAAAAGACAGCTGCTTATGGCCATTTCGGCAGAAATGATCCTGATTTTACCTGGGAATCTCTCGATGCTGTTGAAGAGTTGAAACGCGCATTTAATATCTAAAAAAGGAGGCGTTAAGGTGGAAAAAAAGAATAAATCGGCTGAAAAGAGAGTCAGACAATCTTTTTTAAGGAGAGAAAAGAATAGGGCATATAAAACCAGGATGAAGAATGCTATAAAGAAGGTTCTTGCAGCAGTACAGACTAAAGAATCAAGTGAGAAGATTGAGGAATTACTGAAGCAAGCTATAGCAGCCATCGATAAAGCCGCTTCCAAGGGCGTCATTCATAAAAATCAAGCAGCTCGCAGAAAATCACGCTTGATGAAAGTAGCGAAAGCGTGAACTCGCTAAGAATGACAAGAAAGATTTAAAAAATTTTTCCTTGATGTTCCAGCACTGATTTTTCAAGTGCTGGATTTTCTTGTCGTGATAAAATTATATTGAGGAGTATGATTTTATGAAGAATCCGTGGATCGGATTTGTGGTGTTTTTATCAATGCTTTTGTCTGGTCCAGTGATAGCCTATTATATAGCAAAGATGTGGTTTGTTGCAGCATGGTATGTTGCATTGTTTCTATTGAGTCTCTATCTTGCTGCTTTAAACGGCGAAAAGATCCCATCTCTGTTTACCATCAACAGAAAATGGGTATTAAAGAGCTTTTTATTTTTGCTGTTGATGTATGGACTTTTAATGATAGTTAATACGATATTTCCTGCGCCAAGTGTGGTAAATCAATTCAGCCAGCTCGATATTGTAACAATACTGATCATTACGTTAATAGGTCCTGTTGCTGAAGAAATGGCTTTTCGAGGCTATATTCAGGGAATGCTGAGAAAAAAATTCAACGCGAATTTCACCATTGTATTAACAGCATTGATCTTTTGCCTGTTTCATTCGCTGTCGGTATTTCCACAGATTTTTGTTACAGCGATTATTCTAAGCTTTGTCAAAGAGCTTTCAGGTTCACTGCTACCTTCAATTGTGATACACTGTCTAAATAATACGGTAGCGCTCGTTGCTTCAGTTTTCGTTTGAAAGGGGTGATACGATGTTCGATAGATTTTCTGAAAAATCAGCGCAGGTTTTTGTTGATGCACAAAATGAAGCCAAAGAAATGGGACATTCTTATGTTGGAACAGAACATATACTTTTATCGGTTCTGAAACAGGACTTACCTGTTGTTGAAGCTCTTTCTGAGATGGGTATAACCTATGCCCGAACAAAAAATGAGGTTATTTCAATGGTGGGCATGGGTATGAGAGGATTTGCCAGTTCACCACAGATGACACCGAGGGCAAGAAGAGTAATAGAAATGGCATATGAGGAAGCCAAATATCTTGGAAGTGAGAAAATACATCCAGAACACATACTGCTCGGCATCATAAGAGAAGGTGAAGGAATAGCTGTCCATGTACTCAGGAAAATGGGTATAGATCTTGGTGTATTGAGGCGCATGATAGTTGAAAGTACTTCACCAAGAATTAACGATGCTGGTAGTGAAAGGACTTTTGAGAATTCGTCGGTGAGACATCTGGAAGGTTTTGGTATAGACTTAACGGCGCTTGCGATGAAGAATCAGCTTGACCCGGTTATTGGAAGAGAGGAAGAAATAGAAAGAGTTATGCAAATTCTGGTGAGAAGGAAGAAAAACAATCCAGTTTTGATTGGGGAGCCCGGAATAGGGAAAACGGCTATTGTCGAAGGCCTTGCACAGCGAATCGTTGCTGGAGAGGTTCCTGAGCCGTTGAAACATAAAACAATTTTTTCGCTCGATGTTGCCGCTCTCGTTGCTGGAACGAAATACAGAGGCGAGTTTGAAAAAAGGATGAAAAAGCTTCTACAGATAGTTACCAAGGACCCCGGCATAATTTTGTTTATTGACGAAGTCCATACAATAGTTGGTGCAGGATCTGCGGAAGGTGCAGTGGATGCAGCAAATATTTTGAAACCAGCCCTTTCTCGTGGAGAGATTCGCTGTATAGGCGCGACAACACCCGATGAATATAGAAAATACATCGAAAAAGATGCGGCTCTTGAGAGAAGGTTCCAGAAGATCTACGTCAAGGAACCAACTGTCGAAGAGACTATTAACATCCTTAAAGGTTTGAGGTACAAATATGAGACTCATCACAGGGTAAAGTATACAGATAATGCGTTAGAGGCTGCCGTATATTTATCAAAGAGATATATTACAGATCACTTTTTACCCGATAAAGCCATAGATGTAATTGACGAGGCCGCTGCAAGAGCTCGCTTGAGAAGCTTTGTTATTCCTGATGAGCTGCAACAACTGAGAAAACAGCTTGAGCAAGTCAAAGCCGATAAAGAACTTGCCGTTTTAAATCAAGATTATGAAAGAGCAGCAGATCTCAAAGAAAAAGAAAAATTGTTGAATCAGGAGTACACAGAAAAATATGAGCAATGGAGAAAAAATGTTGAATCTTCAATTGTAGCAGTTGATGTTGATCAGATATCCGAAGTAGTCTCAGGCTGGACAGGTATTCCTTTGATGAAAATAGAAGAGAACGAGAGCATGAGACTGCTCAATCTTGAGAAAGTTTTACACCAAAGAATAGTTGGGCAGGATGAAGCAATTAAGGCCATAGCAAGGGCTATAAGAAGGGCGAGAAGCGGGTTGAAAGATCCAAGAAGGCCCATAGGAGTGTTTCTGTTTCTTGGGCCTACAGGTGTAGGAAAGACCGAACTGACAAAGGTTTTGACCGCGCATCTGTTTGGTGACGAGAAAGCTTTACTCAGATTTGACATGAGTGAATATATGGAAAGATTCTCTGTATCCAGATTAATTGGTGCACCACCTGGTTATGTTGGCTACGAAGAAGGAGGTACTTTAACTGAAAGAGTAAGAAGAAGACCATTTTCAGTTATACTCTTTGACGAGATTGAAAAAGCGCATCCTGATGTATTCAATATTTTACTTCAAATTATGGACGATGGCAGGTTGACGGATTCGCAGGGAAGAGAAGTGGATTTCAAAAATACCATAGTTGTTATGACAAGTAATATCGGTGGCAATTTGATAAACAAATCCAAGAAAACTATGGGTTTTGTCTCGCAAGACGCGGATAAAGATTATCAGGAAATGAAATCGTTGGTCCTGGAGGAAGTTAAGAAAACTTTTAGACCAGAGTTTCTCAACAGGATCGATGAGGTGATAGTTTTCCACCCACTAAACAGGGATCATATAGAAAAGATCGTTGATATACTTGTATCAGACGTACACAAAAGATTGGAAAGTAAGGGCATGACACTGAAGCTTACGAAGGAAGCTAAGAATTTCCTGATTGAAAAGGGCTATGATCCTGTATTTGGTGCGAGGCCGTTGAGAAGGGCCATACAACAATACCTCGAAGATCCGCTGGCAGAAGAATTGCTACGCGGTAAGTTTGCTTTTGGAGATACAGTAGTGTGCAAAGTAAGTGGAAACGGATTGAAATTCACCAAACATAGATCTAAAGCGGGAGCACTTAAAGGATGAAAGAAAAGGAACGCTTCATCTGCAAAAGTTGTGGTTATGAATCTATCAAATGGTTTGGCAAATGTCCTCAATGTGGCGAATGGAACACAGCTGTCGAGGCAACTTCTAAGCCTCTGGAAAGAATAGTAGATCTTGTTAATCTGAAAGATGTTTTAAAGTCTGTCAACAGTACCCGGTTGACGACCGGTTTTACGGAACTTGATGCATCTTTGTGCTCAGGGATCGTGCCCGGGCAGGTGCTTTTACTTGGTGGCGAGCCAGGTGTGGGGAAAAGTACTCTGGCGCTGGAGATCTGTGCGTGGTTTTCAAAAAATGGATATAAATCTTTATATGTATCTGCGGAAGAATCAGTAGATCAGCTAGCAATAAGGGCTCGCAGGCTCGCCTGCGAAAACCTTGACGGTATAACTGTTTGTTCAGATAACGACATTGATTCTGTTCTTCAAATTATAAACGAAGATTACAGCCTGATAGTGGTGGATTCACTGCAAACGATGTATTCTGAAGAAGTTGGGACGTATCCCGGGAGTGTTGTGCAGGTTCGAGTTTGTGCCGAAAAAATAATATCTAAGTGCAAAGAATTATCTATTCCATCTATTTTGATTGCCCATATAACAAAGAGCGGTGAAATATCTGGCCCAAAGCTTGTTGAGCATTTAGTGGATACTGTCATTTATTTTGAAGGTGAAAAAACGACAGAACTTAGAATTTTGCGAGTTATCAAAAATCGCTTTGGGCCATCGGGAGAAATAGCTGTTTTTGAAATGAGAGATGATGGCTTGAAACAACTATGTGATCCTGTATTTTTTGATCTCACAGACCAACTTCCTGGTAATTGTTTATCATGTGTTATAGAAGGCTCCAGGGCTTTTGTTGTTCAAATTCAAGCTCTTGTTTCACGAAGCAGATCGAATATGCCAAGAAGAGTCAGCAATGGATTTGACATGACCAGATTGTTGTTGTTAATAGCTACTATAGGAAAACACATGCGTTTACCGGTTGAATCGCACGATGTTTATGTAAACGTGCTTGGTGGGTTAAGAATAACTGATACAGCCGTTGACGCTGCGGTTGTTGGTGCGATTCTCTCATCTATGATGGAGAAACCCATAGAAAAAACATCAGTAATTGGTGAAGTTAGTTTGGATGGTAGAATAAAGCCTGTATATCGTATGAGATCAAGAATAGATTCGTTAAAAAGAGCAGGCATACAGTCTGTAATAGTTCCAAAAAGTGTTGATCTGAGCGATAAAAATCTGGTAAAAATCGATTCTTTACAAGACATGGGGGATGTACTGGGGGTGAAGCTGTTTGATAGCTGAAGAGTTGCTTTCGAAAATAGCTATTCTTTCGCCCGGGACAAGATTGAGAAAGGCTCTTGATGATATAATATCAGCAAATCTCGGAGCTCTGCTGTTTTTTGTTGATGATCCACAGAAATACGAAGACATAATACAAGGTGGATTCGACATAGATTGTCCATTTTCTCCGGAGAAACTTTATGAGTTGGCAAAAATGGATGGTGCAATAGTTATTTCCGACGATGTAACGAAAATACTTTTTGCTAATGTGCATTTAGTTCCGGATCCAACAATACCGACTATCGAAACTGGAATGAGGCACAGAACTGCTGAACGCGTAGCGAGGCAAACTGGGCAAATGGTAGTTGCGATATCAAAAAGAAGAAATGTCATATCACTTTACTATGGTCAATACAAATATGTCATGAATGATGCTCCTTTATTGATTGCACGTGTCTCTCAGGCAGTGGACACACTTGAAAAGTACAGAGAAAGTTTTGACAGGATAATTGGTACTATAGAAATTGACGAACTTCGCACCGGTGTTTCCATATACGATGTGGCTCGTGCTATCGAAAAAGGGCTTCTCATGTTGAGAATTCATGAGGAAATATTTCCATATGTTATAGAACTTGGAGGAGAAGGTAGACTGATAAATATGCAACTTGAGGAAGTTTTGGAGGATGTCACCGATATAACCTCACTTTTAATCATGGATTATTCAATCAGGGATCTTGATGTTGATCAAGCAAAGGAAATCATAGAAAAGATGAAACAGGACAAGGAAATAAGTTTAATGAGAATTATCCGAACACTTGGCGTAGATGTACAGAGTTTATCTCAGGCAGGCGAAGCTATATATTATCCAAGAGGATATAGAATATTGAATCATTCAGCGAAGATACCCTTGAGTGTTTCGGCAAATGTCGTGAAAACCTTTAAAAACTTGAAAATTATTTCGGAAGCTTCTATTGATGAACTTCAATCAGTTGACGGAATAGGCGAAAAAAGAGCACTTGCAATTGCCTCTGCAATTGGTATGCTTAAAAGCAGAACAATTTAAAAAGATATATGGTACAATGACAGAGGTTAAAAAGATTTGCTTGTGAAGGAGGTCTGAGTGTGAAGAGGACTTATCAGCCAAACCGCAGAAAAAGGAAGAGAACTCATGGTTTTCTTGTAAGATCAAGGACACCATCCGGCCGAAGAGTATTGGCCCGCAGGCGTGCAAAAGGAAGATGGAAAATCGCAGTTTAGATTTTTGTTTGAGAAGAACTGAACGGCTTAGATTTTCCAGAGATTTTGACAGGGTTTTCCGATTTGGAGCTGTTATTCAGAGCGAGTTGTTAACGATTTTGTACGTGGGTAATGATCTTGAGCACAACAGAATAGGAGTCATTGTTAAAAGAAAGTTTGGCAAGGCTCACGATAGAAACAAAATTAGACGGTGGATAAAAGAAATCTACAGATTGAAAAAGCATGATCTGAATAAGAGCTTTGATATAGTTGTCTTACCTCGGAAGACCCTGTCAGATATTTTTAAAGATATTCCTTACGAAGAATTTTGTAAACATTTGACAGATCTTCTAAAGAGGATAAAATGATGAAGAAAATTGTCGTATTGATGATTCGCTTTTACCAGAAATATATTTCCCCTTTAAAACCTCCAACATGTCGGTTTACTCCGACTTGTTCGTCTTATGCGATACAGGCAATCGAACGCTTTGGATTGCTAAAAGGAGGGTATTTGGCTGTTAAAAGAATCATAAGATGTAATCCTCTCAACCCTGGAGGACACGATCCTGTACCGGAAAAATTTACTACAAGGAGGAGATTCATTTGAGGAAGTTGATCATTCTAATTGTTTTGGCATTGTTGATCATAACTGGTATGGCGAAAAATGAAATTCAGGTTGTCACTTTAGATGATGGGATAAGAGTTATTACACGTTTCAGTGAGCTGGAGTTCAGTAGTTCAGGGGTTTTGAAAAATGTTTATCTCACCGCGGATCGTAGATCTCATGTATTTGAGGAAGCCGGAGATGGTCTGGAACTCTTCAGCCCAGAGGGCTCTTCTTTAATGGTAATAGATTTTTCAATAGAGGGTGATATGATTTCGCCCAACACCTACTCGGGGGATCTGATTTTAAAATACGAATATACGGGAGGTGTAAAAAAAACCATAACCGTTAAGAATTCCCCAGAGTATGTTTTTACCGTTGAAGTAAGTTCCATGGATCCTGTTATTATTTCTCTGCCGCGGGTATGGTATGAAGATTACGATCGAGTCGTGAAAGATTATTTCATATCCTTCTCTCCGAAGATCAAAGCTATATCTCTGGTGAAAACAGGTGAAGGCAAATTAAGCTCAAATAAGCTGGCTATCAATGGTTTTGAAAAAATAGTGGTTCATATGGCTCCATTTAAAAGGATATTCCTAAAAAAACTCTTTGGTGAAGACTATTCCATACTTATGGATACGATAAAAACAATAGATGGTAGTTCTTCTTGGTACGACCCAGTTTTCTATCCGTTAGTGTGGTTTTTCTGGTGGTTATTCGAAATGACCAGGAATTTTGGCTGGGCAATCATAATATTCACAGTTATTGTCAGATTTGTTTTGTATCCACTTTATCACGCGCAGACCAAATCCATGATAAAAATGAGAAAAGTTCAGCCCAGAATAGAGGCTATAAGGAAAAAATACAAAGATCCGACCAAACAGCAAGAAGAGCTTATGAAAGTCTACAGAGAAGAAGGCATAAATCCGGCTGGTGGATGTCTTATGCTTCTGATACAGCTGCCAGTTTTCTTTTTGCTGTACGCAGTTATAAGATATTTTCAGGAAGAATTTGCTTTTGGTAGTAAATTTCTTCTGTGGAATGATCTTTCAGTAGGTGGATTTGGCCCCAATGCAATCTTTATAATTGCGACCGTGGTTGCCAGTTATTTCAACACGCTTATAACCAGTCAGGATTCGCGGAGTGCCTGGCAAGGGATTCTAATGTCACTTATATTTCCGTTTCTGTTCGTAAGTTTGCCAAGCGGTTTGTTTCTTTATTATACTGTGAACACGGTTATACAACTTGTAATAACTTATTACATTTACAAAAGATACAAAATTAAGGGAATTACCACAAGAGAGCTGCTTGGTTTGAGAAGTAAGGGGTGAGAATTTGTGAAAAAGGTACGCATCTCGGGTGCAACAATCGCTGAAGCCTTAGAGAAAGCCAAGCAGGAGTTTGGTTTAAGGGATGAAGAGTTTGATTATGTTGTTGTTGAAAAAGGTTCAAAGGGATTTTTTGGCATTATGGCAAAAGAGGCTGTCGTTGAAGTTTCTTTTAAAAAGGAATTCTACGAGAGAAGATTAGAACAATTCATGGTTGGCATTTTAAGAAGCTATGGAAAAATAAAGGTAAAAGTGAGCTCTGCAGGAAAGAGGTTTCTGGTTTTGCTTGAAGGGGATGACCTCGGCAGATTGATAGGAAAGCACGGGAAAACTCTTGCGGCATTGCAGCACATCGCAATGATATATCTCAACAGATTGAGTGATACGAAATTGTCAGTGGTGGTTGATGCAGGGGAATACCGTGAAAAAAGAAAGCGAAACCTTGAACAAATAGTTTTGCAGGCTATAGACAGAGCTCGAGTTGAAAAGAAAAGAATTGTGCTTGATCCAATGTTTGCCTTTGAAAGGCGGTTAGTTCATGAGATTGTGAAAAAATATAGGGATGTAAAGAGTTATTCAGTGGGTGTTGAACCATATAGAAAGGTTGTTATAGAGTATTCCCCAAATGGAAAAGAGGTTCACACTACCTGACCCTATGCGCGTGTTATTGCATCCAAAGCAGCATTAGCTGCCGCAAGAAGAGGATCGCGGTCAAGCTCGGCGCTGCCGATAATGCTTGATTCTTTGCCATCTGCTAATTTCGTGATATGGCATATGAGGAATTCTTTGCCGGCGAGGGTGATTATGCGGATATCATCAACAGAATAAATGGAATCATTCAAATCGTCCAGCGCTGACACCACAGCACTCGCGGCTGTTTTTAATTTCTGCAAGCTTGTTTTAGGCCCTTCAGCAGATCCTTCGTATTTTTCATCATTATGTTCCACAATGGCGGTAACTTTCACATTTTTACCTATGTCCTCAGTCTTCAGAGAATCTATAGAATATTTCGACTGAAACTTTACTTCTCCTGTCATCTGGGCTATACTTATTATTTTCCTATCTATTCTAAGCCCCGTTGAAGCTAATATAGCCGTCTCAACATCGCGGACAATTTGTTTTGGATTCTTTTCTGAATCGGCCACAACATGTATTTCCCTGATTTCTTCTCCATCCTGCACGACTTTAACTGCGCTGACTCCTGCTATTTGCGAAATAATATTCTCTAACTTTTTAGAATCAACCACCAAAAATTCCCCCTTTTTTGATATTCTAACATAAGGTGATTAAACTGTGACAGTTGGTATAATAATGGCTGCCGGGACCGGTAACCGGTTTAAATCTGAAATACCAAAACAATTTTGTATGCTTGGAGACAAGCCGGTAATTAATTATTGCTTGAAAAGCTTTGAAAAATCACACCTGATTGATAATTGTTTAATCATGGTACCGACGAATTGGCAGGAAGAGGTTAAAAAAATGATTGAGGGTTTTAGAAAGCCAAAATGGGTTTTACCAGGTGGTGCCACACGACATGAAACTTCTCTGATCGCACTTGAGTTTTTAAGAGATATAAACCCATCCGTGGTTGTCTTTCACGATGCAGCAAGGCCTTTTTTAAGAGTAAAATTGCTCAACAGAGTAATTGAAGAAGCGCATCTTTTCGGTGCAGCTACGGCAGCTATTCCAGTTAATGATACGGTTGTGTACGCAAAAGATATGTTTGTAAACAATTATCTCTCAAGGGAAGGATTATACAGAATTCAAACTCCTCAAGCTTTTGCTTTTGAAATTGCCTTAAATGCTTTTGAGCGTTTCCATGCAAATGATGGAACTGAACCTGTATTACTATCTGGTGGCAAAGTAAGAATAGTTCCTGGAGATCTTCTTTGTTTTAAAATCACATATCCAGATGATCTTCAGTTTGCGCAATTTGTTTATCCTACCTGGAATGAATTAGATTGATTTGTATATCTTGACGATCATCATAGCCTGTGTGGTATAATATGTGCCAACCTGAAGACCTCAGGTAAATTCTTGATTGTGGGGAGGTTGAATTATGCGAAAAGTCTACGTGTTTTCACTTTTGGTATTTGTTTTTGCTTTTGCTTTTTCAGCACAAATCAGCGAAGTGAAAATTGGAGCGGGTTGGGAAATGACTGGGCCTATAGCCGGTTTTGGTCAGATGTCCTGGGACGGAGTTAAACTTGCCATGAAATTGAGGCCAACCGTTAGAATTGCTGACAAAGATATACCCGTTAAAGTAGTTTTGCTTGACAATAAAGGAGACAAAGCTGAAGCAGCCAACGTAGTTAAAAGATTGATTGACGTTGAAAAAGTGTGTGCTATTCTTGGCCCATGTACAAGTTCATGTGCTCTGGCTGCAGGCGCCATAGCTGAGCAAAAACAGGTTTCTCTGGTAACAAACACCGCCACAAGCCCGCTTGTAACTCAGAACAGAAGATTTATATTTCGTGCCTGTTTTGTTGATACCCTTCAAGGCGAACTTCTGGCAAAGTTCGCTTGGGAAGAGCTCAAGGCGAGAAATGTTGCTATAATGGTCGATGTTGCTCAGGATTATGTTGTGGGACTTGCAAATTACTTTATGCGGGCTTTTGCTAAATTCGGAGGGACGTTTTTCAGTGAATATTACAATACAGGTGATCAAGATTTTACCGCCCAACTTACAGACGCCCTGTCAAGAAATCCAGACACAATTTTTATGCCTGGCTATTATGCGGAGATCGCGTTGATATGCAAACAAGCTCGAGAATTGGGGTTTACAGGAAACTTTCTGGCTGGGGATGGTGCGGATGCACCTGAACTGATAGAAATTGGTGGTCAATTTGTTGAAGGACTTTGTTATACCACCTACTTTCATCAGGATGCTGATTTATCGCCGGCAACAAAACCTTTTGTTGAAGCTTATGTAAAAGAGTATGGTAGAAGGCCAGACGCATTTGGAGCTCTTGCTTTTGATGCTTACAATCTTGTACTGGATGCCATTGAAAGAGCACAGTCGGTTGATCCAGTTGCAGTGAGGAATGCCCTTGCAGCTACCAGAGATTTTCAGGGTGTTGCAGGCGGTATCTCTTATCCTCAGGACTCAGGCGATCCGATAAAACCGGCAGTCATAAATACTATAAAAAATGGACAATTCGTTCTCATGACTGTTGTTAAACCATGAAATAAGCCCCTTCGGGGGCCCTTGTTTAAAGATTAGGGGGTGGACTCTTGAGCCTTTCTTCGTTTTTGCAACATCTTGTTAATGCACTTTCGCTTGGTGGTATTTACGCCCTCATTGCAATAGGTTATACTATGGTCTATGGGATTCTCAGATTAATAAATTTTGCTCATGGAGATGTCTTTACTTACGGAATATACTTCGCATTTTATGGGGTTTCAATATTTTTGATGCCATGGTGGATTAGTTTTATGTTTTCGATATTTTTGACAGCTTTTCTCGGGGCCTTTATTGAAAAGGTTGCTTACAGACCGTTGCGGAATGCTCCAAGAATATCTGCTTTGATAACAGCCATAGGCGTTTCTTTCTTTTTGGAGAATTTTGCGATAGTTGCTTTTGGAGGGAGAGCGAAATCATTCAACCCTCAAACTGGAATTTACCCAAATTCCTTTCTTCGTATGCTTCAAATAGGGAAAGTAAGGTTACCCATTCTTACACTTATCACTCTGGGAATAACTGCTATATCGCTTTTTATTCTAATATGGATAGTTTATCGAACAAAGATAGGAATGGCTATGAGAGCTATCAGCAAAGATATTCCGACCACAAGGTTGATGGGTGTTAACGCCGATAGAGTGATCAGTTTTACTTTTATGATAGGCTCTGGCTTAGCTGCTATTGGGGGTATTTTGTGGGCGATGAAATATCCTCAGATTTACCCTTTTACCGGAATGATTCCCGGTTTAAAAGCATTCATTGCAGCAGTTGTTGGAGGCATAGGCAGTATTCAGGGGGCAATGATTGGTGGATTCATACTTGGCATCAGCGAAATAATGATAGTGGCGTTTATACCATCACTTGCTGGATACAGGGATGCTTTTGCTTACGCAATTCTTTTGTTTGTACTTCTGGTTAAACCAACCGGAATACTTGGCGTAGAAGTTTCAGAAAAGGTGTGATCAAATGAGGAAAGGATTGTCATTTCGGGTGAAATTTATATCTACCTTCGTTTTAATTTGCCTCATAGCTTTTTTGTTGTTTTTTGCCAATAGGATCGCAAGTGAATATGTAATATTGATATTGAATTTGATAGCCATAAACATCATTTTTTCGACTTCTCTAACTCTGATTAATGGGATAACCGGCATTTTCTCCTTAGGACATGCTGGTTTTATAGCTATAGGTGCTTATGTCTCAACTCTTCTGACTCTTCCGGTCGAACAGAAGGAAATGACGTTTCTTATAAAGCCTCTTATTTATCCTTTGAACCAGATTCAGATTTCTTTTCTTCCTGCCACAATAATTGCTGGACTTGTGGCTGCCGGCTTTGGCTATGTTGTTGCTGCGCCTTCTTTAAGGTTAATAGGTGATTATCTGGCTATAGCAACTTTGGGACTCGGCGAAACAATAAGGATAGTAGCCAACAATGCCTGGTCGATTACAAATGGCGCTCTTGGATTGAAAGCTATACCTCCATATACGAACATATACTGGTCCTGGGGATGGGCGTTTATAACGGTGCTGATCATTGCGAGTTTGGTGAAGAGCAGTTATGGAAGAGCTTTAAAAGCTATAAGAGAAGATCCCATAGCCGCAAAGGCAATGGGAATAAACGTTTTTTCTCACCAGGTTATGAGTTTTGTCCTTGGATCATTTTTTGCCGGTGTTGGTGGATCACTCTGGGCTCATTTAATAACAACAATTGATCCCAAGTCGTTTACTTTTACAAAAACCTTTGAAATATTGATCATGGCAGTGCTAGGTGGCCTTGGAAGTATCAGTGGAGCAATCATTGGAGCAGCTGTTTACACTGTTGGTCTGGAATTTCTAAGATTTCTTGAGAGCCCGTTTAAAATTGGACCAATACTTTTTCCGGGAATACCTGGTATGAGGATGGTGGTTCTCTCTGCACTGCTAATTATTCTCATGTTATTCTGGCAGAGAGGAATTATGGGGAGAGAGGAACTGTCATGGGAAAAATTCTACGGAATTTTTAGGTGTTTTCGAAGAGGTGGAAAATCGTGAGTTCAGTATTAAAGATGGAGAATGTTACGAAGCGATTTGGAGGCCTTGTGGCTGTCGATCATTTTAATGGTTACATAAATCCTGGAGAGCTGATAGGATTGATTGGCCCAAACGGTGCCGGAAAGACGACCTTGTTTAATTTGATAACAGGTGTATATGCGCCAGATAAAGGTAAGATTCTTTTTTTTGGAAAAGATATTTCTGGACACAAGCCACACCAGATAGCTGCGTATGGTATAGCAAGGACTTTTCAAAACATAAGGTTATTTTCTGATATGACTGTTCTGGAAAATGTTATGGTATCACAGCATCTAAGGCTAAAAAACTGGATGTGGTTCTTCAAAAGTATTATTAAGACACCCGATGCAATTAAAATGGAAAGACAAATGAAGGAAGAAGGTATAAATCTTCTAAAAAAAGTTGGTCTACAAAACCTTTCATCCTCGAAAGCAGGTTCGTTACCATACGGATTACAAAGAAAACTGGAAATAGCAAGAGCCCTTGCAACGAAACCGAAGCTTCTGTTGCTTGACGAACCAGCGGCTGGAATGAATCCACAAGAAACTTATGAATTAATGAATTTCATAAAAAGAATAAAAGAAGAATTCTCGCTGACAATAATGATAATAGAACATGATATGAAAGTCATTATGGGTATTTGTGAAAGAATATATGTTATGGATTATGGCAAACTCATCGCCGAGGGTTGTCCAGAAGAAATTCAGTCCAATCCACAAGTGATCAAAGCATATCTCGGTGAGGAGGTGCTTCTGTGATGCAAAGTGTTTTGAGTATTGAAAACTTAAATGTCCATTATGGAAGCATTCATGCTATAAAAGGTATTTCTCTTGAAGTAAAAAAAGGACAGATAGCCACTTTGATAGGTGCAAATGGTGCCGGAAAGACAACAACTTTAAATGCAATCACTAATTTAGTGAAAAAAAGTGGTGGAAAGATTCTTTTTGAGGGTGAAGATATCACAAATTTATCTACTCATGAAATTGTGAGCAGGGGGATAGTTTTGGTACCGGAAGGTAGAAAAATTTTTCCCAACCTGACTGTATACGAGAATTTAATGATGGGTGCTTACTCTCGAAGAGATCAGGAGAAAATAAAGAAAGATCTGAACTGGACTTTGACATTATTTCCGAGATTAAGAGAAAGATTGAAGCAGCTTGGCGGGACCCTCTCAGGAGGAGAACAGCAAATGCTTGCAGTTGCGAGGGGGCTTATGAGCAAGCCAAAGCTTTTGATGCTTGACGAACCTTCCTTGGGGCTTGCTCCATTGCTTGTGAAAGAAGTTTTTCAGATAATCGAAGAAATTAGAAAAGAAGGGGTAACAATTTTGCTTGTGGAACAGAACGCATTTGCTGCTTTGAAGGTAGCTGACTATGCATATGTACTCGAAACCGGGAAAGTAGTAATTCAGGACTCTGGCAAGGATCTTCTGAACAATGATGATGTGAGGAAGGCTTACCTTGGAATCGCCACAAAATGAAGTGAAAGCAGTTTTAATTTTCATTTGTTAAGTCAGCCTCTCATTTGCTAAAATTTAGTCGAACTCAAATAAAGTATCTTAGGAGGTTTTGCTATGGGAAAACTGAAGATAGTGCTGGATAGCACCTCAGATACACCAAGAGAATGGTTTGAAAAGTTCGACTTATCAATGGCTCCACTACATATCACCTGGCCTGACGGTTCTCAGGAAGATGATTCTCGTGATATTGAGGAAATAAGGAATTTTTACAAAAGAGTGTCTCAGGCAAAAGATTTACCCAAAAGTTCCCAACCATCAGTTGGTGAATTTTTAAAACTTTATGAGCAACTTGAAAAAGACGGTTACGATGAAATCTTGGTGATATGTATATCCAACAAGCTTTCAGGCACATATGACTCGGCACTCAGCGCGTCACAACAAGCGAAAATTCCGGTTCATGTTGTCAACAGTAAAACTGCTTCTGGTGCGGTTCCATTACTTGCAAGACGTGCAAGAGAGCTGGAACAAAAGGGTATGAACGGAACTGAAATAACCCGAATTTTGAACGAGGATATTGAAAAAGGAAGATACAAGGCTATATTTTATGTTTCGAATTTCGATTTTCTTGTTAAGGGTGGACGTGTCTCCAGAATGCAGGGATTTTTCGGATCACTTTTGAGTATTCATGTTGGCCTATGGATTGATCCCGAGGGTAGATTGACACCTTTTGAAAAAGCAAGAGGCACAAAAAGGGCTCAAGAGATGCTTATTAAAAAAGCACTTGATATGGTTTCTAAGGGTTCGAAAATTAGATTAATTATGGTTGATGCCGATGCTCGCGAAGATGCCAAGCATCTACTAGAACTTCTTAGAGGGTATTATCAGGTGGTTGATGCTACTTTCAGTGAAATGGGAAAAGTTATAACTACTCATGTTGGGCCTGGTACAGCAGGGTTCGGCCTGGAGGTTGTTGAATGAAATATCGTTTTTCAGTTGCGCTATTCATCGCAATCGTGGTTGTGCTTGTGTTTTTGCTATATTTGAGAACGCCACATCCAGTTGTTTTGTTGTTTGATGATGGCCAGACTGATTTTTATCTGGGCGTTCGTGAATATTTAGAGCGCAACGATTTTGAAATGGAGATCGTCTCAGTTAGAGTTGATCAACCAATGGCAAAATTGGAAGAGGTGATGAAGAAGTACTCAAATTCTTATGCAATAGGACCGAGACTCAGCACAGAAGCATTGAATATAATTTCTCTTCTCGAGCGGTACAATATTTTTGCAATAGCCCCATTAGTAACTTCACCTGAAGTTATTGGAAAAAGTGAATATTTAATGACGCTAAGCTCCTCAGATGAAATACAAGTTTATGAGATATCTAAAAGGTTGGAAAAAGATCAGGTGAAAAAATTGCTGGTTGTTTGTGATGAAAAAAACCCCGTTTACAGTGAAATTTTTGCAAAAATCTTGAAGAATACAGTTAAACGTGCTGAAATTCAGATTGTTTTTATCAATTCTGTCGATGAACTGGTTGAATATCCATTTGAAAACTTTGATTCAATGCTTTTAATTACCGATGGAATAGTAGCTGGAATGATAGCTCAAATGGCTTCGAACAGAGGATTCAGCGGAAGGATATATGGATCGGATTATACCTTTACAGACGTTCTTTTTGAAACTGGGCTTGATTCTATTGAAGATATGATCGTTTACAGCCCATTTGATTTTTCAAAAATGAGAGATTCAGGTTTTTTAAATCTCCAGCAGGCTGGAGCTTATGATTCATTGATGATTATTCATAATTTGTTAGCTCAGAGCATTTTGCCCAAAGAAGCTTATAGTTATTTAGTTGGAAGATCATTCGATGGTGCAACAGGTTCATTCACAATCGAGAAAGATCTCTCAGCTTTGAGAAAAACAAATTTCCTGATAGTCAAAGGTGGAAAATTCGAACCCGAGCTCGACGAGAGGTGAAAGAATGCAACTTATCAAAATTGCAAACAATATCAACAAATACGGCCTGATACTCATTTTATCCCTGATTTGCGTCTTCACAATTGGCTTTTTTATGATTTTTCAGAACATCCATATGTATTATTCAAGAACATATCTGCAAGCTGAAAGCAAGCTGGTGGAAACAACAATAAACGACGTTATTGAAAGCAAACCGATTTCTGGTGTTGTTATTCGAGAATTGAGCAATAATCTTGTTGATAGGGCTACGGGTATAGACCTTTCAGGTGTTCTGTCTTACAAAAATCTTCCCTGGCTCGTTGCTAACCCCAAGGGCTTGTTTTTAACTGAAAACAGTGCTAAATTCATCGTCGCAGAAGGTGAAAATTTGTTATTTGTTGAAATTCCTCAGAGTTATTTCACAAAAATCCTTACAAGTGAGCTTTCTATAGTAATGCTTGCGAACGCTGACGGTGTTGTTGTAATTTCATCAGATCCGTCATTCGCGGGTATGAACATCGGAACAAAAAGCCGGTTTGCAAAATTAAACAAAATCACAGGATATCTACATATGGAAGATTTTTCCATAGCTAATGCTAAAGGTGCTGTCTTTATACCGATGCGAAGCTATCTTTCGGTTATATTTCCTTATTTGATGATATCTTTTTCAGCATTGGCAGGTGTCGTGATATGGTTGTTTTATTTCAGCAGATTCACAAGAAAACTCATCGGCGCCACTTCATTGATTGTTGACAATATAAATAAAACCGCGACGCTCGCGAGTAAAGGAAAAGATGCGAACTACATTCCTGTAAAAACAAACATAGAGGAACTCAACGAACTTCAGGAATGTTTTGTGAGATTGATCGAGATGGAAAAAGCATCTCAACTCGAAATGCAAGCAATGATGAACAGTTTACAGGATACAGTTAACGAGCTTGAAGAAACGCAAAAAGTTCTTCAGGAGAGGAATCTTCAAATTATATCCACTCTTGCTGAGGCAATTGAGATAAAAGACACCAGTACATATGGCCATTCAGACAGGGTCGTTAGCCTTGCATTGGAGTTGGCTAAGGAATTGAGCATAACAGACCCGGCAGATCTTGAAGCAGTTAAATTTGGTGCATTGCTTCATGATGTAGGAAAGATAGGTATACCAGAGCATATATTGAACAAACCTGGCCGTTTGACATTTGAAGAATTTGAAATTATGAAGAAACATCCGATATACGGCGAAAAGATTATCAAAAATATATCAGGCTGGGATTTAGTTGCAGATGTTGTAAGACATCATCACGAGAATATAGATGGTTCTGGTTATCCAGATGGTCTGAAAGATGGCGAGATAAGCATCAGAGCTCAGATAGTTTCTATAGTGGATGTGTTTGCTGCGCTTATTGAAGAGAGGCCTTACAGATCTGCCATGAGTGTGGAAGAAGCGCTCAGAATTATGAGCCAAGAAATGGTGGGAGTAAAATTTGATCCCAAACTTTACGAAGCCTTCTTAAGAGTGTTAAAGAGAAGTTTTAAATTGTAGAACGGCAGAACCGATTTGGTATCCTGTGGTATAATTAAATCAACGGGGGCGAACGGTTTCGACGGGTTTGAGATCCCCCAGGAAGCGAGTCGAGGTCTCCACCACCTCGTAAATAAGGTGGAACAAAAAAGAAGTGCCAACAACGAACTTGCGCTTGCTGCTTAATAGATAAGCAGCCGTCCTTGCCGGGTCTGGCTGGTGCCTGGACAAAGGGCGTGAGATAACCAGCCTACCGCCTGGAAATTTGCTCTTCGTTTCCAGACGGGAAGCTGAAGAAGAGCTGTGGTTTGTACAACCTGCCTGCGGGTAGTACAAATCAAGATCGAAACGCAGGCTGCACTCGGAGATGCCTGGGGGTACTCATTCCCGGACGGGGGTTCGATTCCCCCCGCCTCCACCAGGGTTTATTCATACCTCAAAGCTTCAACAGGGTTCATTTTTGAGGCTTTCATTGCGGGAAATACGCCAAAAGTTATTCCTACGGCAGTAGAAATTGCTACAGCGATCAAGACAACAACAGGAGTTACTGCTGTCTGGATTGATCCAACCACGGCTACAAGTCTCGATAGCAATATTCCAGCAACCACGCCTATTATTCCGGCAACAAAGGTTAGTATTATGGACTCGAGCAAAAACTGCATCAATATATGTCTTCTGTTTGCACCAACTGCTTTTCTCACGCCTATCTCCCTGGTTCTTTCTGTGACAGTTACAAGCATTATGTTCATTATTCCTATACCACCAACGAGCAAAGATATACCCGCTATACTGCCAAGCATGAAACTGAGAAGTGCCATTGTTTGATTCACAGTTTCGAGCATTGCCTCCTGACTCACAATTCTGTATTTCTCTGTATCTTGAAATTTTGAAAACATCACCGCATCTATTTCATTTACCGCCTGAGTTGCAACTTCTTCTGAGCTTGCTTGAGCCACGATGGAAGAAACATAACTTCTTCTGAATAGACGTTGCTCCGCGGCTGAGAAAGGAACTATAATCGATCTATCTGGATTTATAAATAACAGCGTTCCACTTTTCTCAAGAACACCTATAACTCTAAAATTCTGACGTGTTGACTGACTTGCTATTTTTATTGTCTTTCCTATGGCATCCCCATCTGGGAAGAGTTCCTCTGCAACCTCTTTTCCTATAACTGCTACGCGTTTCCTGCTATTCTCGTCGTCATCTGTAAAATATTCTCCCTGTGCAAGCTGAAGATTCATCATGTTAAAAATATCTGGATACACAGCCAGAACTGTCGACATTGTGTTTTGTCTCTCGTACTGGGCGATGAAATTACCCTGCTGAAGAGGTGTGACATACACAACAGACGGGCAAAGCTGGACAATTTTATCTGCATCATCTTTTGTCAAAAGATCTGAATCAGAAAGGCTTGTCGAGACCCTTCCTCCGCCGCCCCGGGTAAATCCAGGCGAGACCATTATCAAATTTGAACCAATTGCAGATAAATTTTCTCTGATGCTTGCGCTTGTGCCTTCTGCAACGGAAACAACGGCTATAACAGCTGCAACTCCTATAATGATACCTATCATGGAGAGAGCTGTTCTCATTTTATTTGCACTTATAGACCTGAAAGCTTCTTTAAGCATTTCCAACACTTGCTCTCACCTCTTGTGAAACTATTTTGCCATCTCTCATATTTATTATCCTGTCTCCCTGTTCGGCCACTTCTGGATCATGTGTTACGACAACGATAGTCAATCCCTGACTATGAAGATCTGAAAATATTTTCAATATTTCTTCGCCACTTTTTGTATCCAGATTACCTGTTGGTTCATCTGCGAGTATTATTTGTGGATCATTGGCAAGAGCTCTGGCGATAGCTACTCTTTGCATCTGCCCCCCTGATAGTTGCGTGGGTTTGTGTGACATTCTTTCAGAAAGTCCAACCATTTTTAGAAGCTCTTTTGCTCTTTTTCGCCTTATAGCTCGAGGAACTTGGGCATATATCATGGGGAGTTCTACATTTTCTATGGCTGTAAGGCGTGGAAGAAGGTTAAATTGCTGAAAAACAAACCCTATCATTTTATTTCTTATTTTTGCAAGCTGTGCGTCGCTTAGTTTTGACACTGCTACATTTCCTATGTACAGTTCTCCAGAGTCCGGTCTATCCAAGCATCCCATAAGGTGCATTAGAGTGCTCTTTCCGCTTCCAGATGGTCCCATAATTATGAGATATTCTCCTTCGAAAACATCAAGATTAACTCCATCCACTGCTTTAACTAAATTGTCTCCCATTTTGTAAGTTTTTCGAAGGTTTTCAACTCTAATGACTGTGTTCAAAGTTCACACCTGCCTTTCATGGACGTGGAGCTGGTCCTCCCATGAATATTCCCATGTTTCTATTGTTAGAATTGCTCGAACTACTTGATTTATTCACAACAATTGTTTCTCCCTCTTTCAATCCATCGAGCACTTCATAGCTACTCGAAAGTTTATCGCCAACAGTTATCTGCCTTTTTTCTGTCGATGTTCCATTTTTAACTGTTACGTAGGCTTTTCCATCCTCAAAACTAATAGCAGCTGATGGGACCGTTATCACACTGGTTTTGTTGAGCACGACTATTTCAGCTTCGCACGAAAGGCCAGGAATGATCTTTTCCATGGCTTCTTTTATTTTGGCATAGTTAGGTGATGTTTCGCTGGGTGTTACTAAACTCAGCTTTATTGGTATAGTAACGATACCACTCGATGTTTGTGCTTCACTGCCAATGTAAGTAACTTTGGCAGGGAAAGATACATTTTCGAATGCGTCGAAAGATACTATTGCTGTTTGTCCAATTTTTACCTTTGAATAATCCATTTCTTCAACAGCAGCAGAGATGTAAAGATTATTTACATTGACAACCTTGGCGACAACGTCCACTGTTGTGCCTTTTGAAACATAATCTCCTACTTTAACACTAAGGGACGTTACAACACCATCTACTAAAGAGGTTATCTTGCATCTTTCCAGGTCTCTTTTGGCAATTTCCAGCTCCAGCTGCCGCTGTTCTATCAGGAGCTTTGAACCAGAGTTTTTTGCAGTTTCGTAATCCTGAAGAGCTTTTATATATGTCAACCTGTAGTCTGAATCATCGAGTTCAACCAAGACATCTCCAGCTTTAACACCATCTCCTTCTTCAACATAAACTTTTTCAACAACACCACTAACAAGAGCTTTTACTTCGGCAGAATCTTCGGCTTCAACAGTCCCGTAAACGGTTATTGTATCAACAATATTTGTTTTTTGAACGGTGTATTCGATAATTGATTGATCAACATCGGATTGTTGATTGTTATTGCTACAGGAAGAAAAAAGAAAAATAATTGAAATTAAAATGAATGTGTACACAAAAGATTTTTTCATCTCACTTACCTCCTGCAAGCTGAACGAGATCGAAACCAAGTATGTCGAGCAAGTTGACTTTGGCGATCAACAAATTGTAATTTGCTTTGAACAACTCAAGCTCCGCATCTTCGAAATCTAACCTCGCACTTTCCAGATCTGTTTTGGCTACGAATGCAGAACCTTTCAGCAATCGTTCATACTCCATTTTTTTCAACTGTAGGTCGAGCTCGGCCACTTTTTTGGAAGATTCGGCAATTTTTATCGAAGAATAGGCATTTTTCAGAGCTTTTTTAAGTTCATCTGTCTTTTCATCAAGTACGCGCTTTTGAAGTTCGTATTTCTTGTTTATAACTTTATAGTTGTAATCCTTTTCTCCACGATCTATGATGTCATACCCAAATGAGAAACCAAGCGAAAAGGCAAAGTCATCGTCTTTCTGTTTAACCTGAAAAAAAAGCTCGGGGTTCGGTATCCACTGCTGATAGCTTCTCTCACTTTGACGCTTTGCTATTTCAGCAGATAGAATTTGAGCGTTCAGATCAAGCCTTGACGTAATAAATTTTTCTGCTTCTTCCATAACAGGCAAATTTGATGTAATTCTCTCAAGACACGCAATCATTGTATTAAGTGTATCAGTTGAATATTCTGTCAATGTACTTGACAGGTTCTGGCTAATTTCTTCAAGTTGCTGTGTCATATCATAGATATTTCCCTGGATTTCAAGAATATCTTCTCTTGAAGCTGTACCGGATTCATAGGCTTTTTGCAAGGATTCAAATTTGTCTTGAAGGATTTCTATTTGCTGTTTTGTTATATTCATTTTCTGGTTGTAATAGTGATAGTTGAAAATATCTTCCACGAGATTCAAAAATACTTCGTTTTTTGCTGAAAGAAGATTCCATGAGGCTGTCGCAAAATTTGCCTCGTTTTCTAATTCAGTGATATCAAAGTTTGAAAATAATTCCCTCGATATTGTTAAGCTCCATCCTTTTTCTTTCCAATCGTTGCTGGAAAAATAGTAATACCAGGCATTCGAAATTTGAACGTCAAAGCCTGCGATATTTTCAAAAGTGATTGAGAAAGGTGCCACGAAAGAACTGCTTGCATCTCCCGTTGAACTTATGTCGGTTTCTAAACCCGCATTGCTAACGCTGACATATGGTATGAAGAAATTTTTGTTTTTTGATCTGTTGAATTCAGCTTCTTCGTAATCAAGGATGGCTGATAGATAACTGCTGCTATTTTCCAATTGCTGCTCTACAAGATCGGTAAAACTGGCAAATGTGAACAATGGAACAAACAAAAGCGCAAGAACGAGTTTTTTCATCGTTTATCATCCTCCCAAAATCTGGGATAATGCTTGCACATAGTCAAGTTCTGCATCTATGAAGATCGAGCATATGTTCTCTAAGAGAGATTTTACGTAAGTTATAAAGGTTTTCTGGGCGTTGAAATACGAAATTTCTGCGTTTAGAAGATCTTTTTCTGAAGAGACGCCCGCATTGTAATTACTCTTTGTGCTTTCATATTCAAGTCTGCTCGCCTCAAGTCTTTCTTTCTGCGCTAAGATATTCTTTCTGATAGTTTCAATATTTTGCAGTGCGGTTTCGTAAGATTTCTTCGTGTCATTTTGTGTGTCTTTTAAAGTATTCTGACTGCTTTTTAAAGTTCTTTCGTACTTACTTTTTGTGTATTGAGAAGGATTGACCAGCCCATCGTAATTTATCTGAGCTATTTGAACATTAAGATCTGCGATTTTAATGGAAAGAGATTTTTCCATCAACTCATCGAGCGATGGCAATGTTATATTCAGTACAATATCTGGGAGATCTTTAAATTCAATCTCTTTTCCAAGCATATTTTGAAGGTCACGCTTTGTTTGTTCTAACGAAAGTTTTGCCTCTTCCAATTCCGCAGTTGCTTCAAGTTTTGTTGCGCTTGCCTCCTGCAATTCTTGAAGTGTAGCAACACCTGTTTTGTAAAGGCTTTGTTGTTGATCAAAATCAATTTCGGCGATCCTCAGATTATCCTGCGCAACCTGCAGGGCAAGTTGATTTTCAAACACACCGAAGTATGCATCAAAAAATTCACTCAGAAAATCTTTTATTGCCGTGTTGTAGCTCTGCTTAGATTGTAACCAGCTTAGTTCAGCTTCAAGCTGGTCGAGTTTGTTTTTTGCTTCAATGGTTGCTTTTTCATAGTCGCTCTTTGCTTGCTCAAGCTCGAGAGTCGCATTCAGATAAGACGGGGTATTCTGCTTTGCAAGTTCCAGAACGTCTGTAATCTGTGAAAAAGCGAGAATGGATAAACACACAACCGATACTATCAAGAATTTTCTCACAACACAACCCTCCATTCATAAATCTGTCTCAAAATTAATTGAATCATATGTGATCATTTTGCTTTAGAGTTTCTAATCTTTTTCTAATCTTAGCCGGCGCCTACTCGACTACCGCCAGCGCCTCCACCTATTCCAGAACCATGGGAACCACCTGATCCTCGAGAACTGGAACTTACAGTTGATGCAGCTATGGTACGAAAAGAAGAAATCTCGTGAATAATAACCGGGTTTATGTAAGCAGTTCTTGCTACAGGAGTTGCTGGTGGTTCTGGGTAGAGTTTTTTCAAATTGTCAATCACTTCTCTGGCTATTCCAAGAGTCGTGGCGTAAATAATATAATCATCCCATATTGCTAATGATTGAGGAGGATAAGTTGAAAGCAGGGAGAAATCCCTGAGAAATTTTTCAAAGTTTTTCCACCTCAGATAATATATCAGCCCTTCTGAACTCCACCTGGAAAAAACGTCTTTTCGCATGGCAATTATTACCAGTCCTATACCAGATGTCAATATCATCAACAATGATACATAGCTGTTGACAATTTCAAAACCAGGTTCATAGTATCTGTTGAGAAAAACAATGCTCAACAGTGGAATAATTACTCCAAAAATAGTCGCAAAAGTTTTGGCAATGACATTTCCTTTTGAATCGAGATATTTTCTTTCATCAACATTCTTTTTGATTTCAGCTCGCCACTGGTTAATTTTTTTCAGAAAATCCTGGGCTTTTCTCTGATTCTTAAGACCTTTTTTGACATTTTTAAAATCGATAACCCCATCTGTTTCAAATATTCTGAAAGCGTCAAAAAGTGTTTTCCTGTTTGAGTTCGGGTTGAGAATTCTGAGACCAGTGATTTGATGATTTCCATCTTCCACAAACTGAATGTCCCCTTTTTTCACAGAATCAAGCACAGCAGCGGCAATTGCATCATCGCCGGGAAGTGAACAGATTGTTTTAACCACACTGTTCACCAGCTCTGGCAAGTCCTTGTATGGCAACTCTCTTTCATACTCTGCATCGTAAGCAACCGGATTTTCCCTGCCGAGTTTTCTGTATATGAATATTGGAATCAGCAATACGAGCAGAACATAGGTAATTGATCCAGAAACATAAAGAAAAACACGCCTTGAATAGAGAGCTTCAAGGTCTTTTACGTCTTTCAATGTCAAATTTTTCATGAAATAATCCGTACCTGTTTGACTTAAACCAGGAAAAACAAAACGCCCCTCGACAAAACAGTCTTTCGGTATATTCCTAAATTCAAATTTATAGAGGTTACTTGCTATCTCTTTGCTTTTGAATTGAAGGCCCCATGGATGATGGTAAATCAATGGTTCACCAAAATTGAGAGGAAACGAAACCTGCACATTGAGAACTTTTGTTCTTACAACTGTGCCATGACCAACATATTTTATAAAAAGCTGAGTGAAATCAGATCCCTCTATGAGAATGTTTTCAACGGTGTACTTAAAAGCGACTTTAATAATCCGATTGTCTGTTACTGGTATGTAATCTTCCATAGATCTGCTGAACAATATTTTTGTGCTGATGCTGTTTTCGGTTTTTTTGTCATAAGAAATTCCACCAAGCACTGGAGGTCCTTGAAGGATATCAATTTTGAAATTTCTAATTTTCATGGGAGCTGGTAAATCAATCGCATAGGTTACATATCTGAAGGGTTTTTTCATTTTATAAGTCACAGTTTCTGTAATATCTGCATAACCATTTTCATGGACTTCAATTGAATAGGTTCTTTCAGGAAGTTCAAAGATAGCACCGCTATAATTGGCCATCATGAGAAAAACAGATAAAACCACCGCGAAAATAATACCAGTAATTACAGCTCTCTTCATTGGAGCACACCTCCCGGGTGCTCCAATAATATCACGGGTTATATTAGTTCATCGAGAATTTGCTTTGCTTGTTCGTAGCTGAGTTTTCCTGATGCGACGAGTTTTAATATCTTTTTCTCTATATTTTCAGTCCTCTCAGCACGATTGGTAGATTTTATACATACATCACCAGAGGCACTGCTCACAGTAATTTTCATTTTCCCATCTCCAAAGATATAATCTCTTCCCTCCCGCGTGTAACCAATATTGGTTGTTAGATCACCACTCGCTGTCCTCATAGATAGTCTCAAATCCGGGATGCCTGCGGTCTCGACAGTAAGATCGCCACTCGCAGTGCTCAAAATCCATTCGTAATTATCACAGTTCAATCCTTTAACTAATAGATCCCCACTTACGCTGGTGAAAACCGCTTTTTCAAGTCTGGATGAACTAATTGTGACGTCACCAGAAACTGTTTTAATCTGGCATTGTTTGCTGTAGACATCATCAATTGATAGATCACCTGAAACTGTTCTCAAAGATAAGTTGTTCACTTTTATTGTTTTTACTTCGACATCCGATGAAACGCCATTAAGCGATAATTCCATCAGTTCATACGGGGCAGCAATTATTATTTCTCCATTTGAGCTTTTGAATCCAAAATCGAATACATTGAAAAGATTGTTTTCTTTAAGAGTGATTGTCAGGACATCATCTTTAAGTTCCAGGTCAGGCTGGCGTCCTGTATAAGATATATATGTTTCTAAAGGATCGGATCCCATTATTGTAACGTTGCTGCTCACAACTTTTACAATTAATTTTTTCACGCTTGAAAAATCTACTTTTTGTTTTTCCATATTCTCTCCTCCTAAATTCCCATGAAAATGACTATGACCCATATGACAACAGCTTCACCTATCAAATAAATTATTATTGGCACGATATTTCCTACAACCAGAAATAGCGCATAAAGTCCGACAAAGAATGAATACACGATCGCAATAGACTTTACCCTCATTTGAAGTAACTTCGAGCCTATGTATATCAGCATCAAAGCGCCAATAATGGCAAGTATTATTTTCACTCTCTCAACCTCCTGATTTTCTCAAGAGCTTCCTGAGCAGAGATTTCTCCTTTTTCAAGCTTATCAAGCAATTCATCTACCTGTTTCTCTTCTGCAACTTCTTCTGCTTCATACCCAAGTGTCTTAACAATTCCCTCAAGCCTTGATTTCGCTGTTGGATAAGATATCCCGAGTTCTTTTTGAAGATCGCTCAAATTACCTCTGGCTTTGATAAATATTCTCAGAAAATTAAGCTGATCCGGCGTAAGTCTGAAAAATTCTTCCAATTCGAATCTACCTTTTATAGTTGTACCGCATGACGTACAGTTCAGCTCGGTGACGATCAAATTTGAACCGCAGATGGGACATTTTGATATAACGCGTGCCATTGAAACATCTCCTTTCATTTTTTTCAAACAGAACTAAATATATTTTATATTTAGAGTAAAAATTTGTCAAGGTCATCTTTATGTAACAAAATTTCCCCTACACCATGTTAAGGCTTTGGTAAAATGTTCTGGGAGGGATTAATTTGTATCAAAGAGTCCTGGTTAAATTGAGTGGGGAAGTCATGTGTGGGGAAGGTTCGAGGGGTTTTGATCAAAGTAACATAAATTATCTTGTCCAGCAGATTGCACAGATTGTTGATTACGGAGTTAATGTTGGAATAGTAATAGGGGCAGGAAATATATTTAGAGGAGAAGAACTTTCCGAAATTCCGCATTCGCTTGCTGATCAAATTGGAATGTTGGGAACAGTTATAAATGCTCTGTATTTGAAAGGTTCTCTTCAAAAAGTTGGTATAAAATGTGTTGTGGTTTCTCAGGTGACATCTTTACCATCGATTAGACCTATTCATTATGATGATATAAATCTTTACTTTGATGCAGGTTATGTAGTTATATTTGCTGGAGGAACGAGTAATCCGTTTTTCACAACAGATACTGCTGCTGCCCTTAGAGCTGTTGAAATGGGAGCAAATCTCCTGATAAAAGCAACTAAGGTTAATGGTATTTATGATAGTGATCCAAAGAAAAACAAATCTGCCCGAAAGCTTGATAAAATTTCTTACTATGATGCAATATCGCGTGGTCTCAAAGTGATGGATATGGAGGCTTTTTCAATATGTGGAAGGTACAAATTGCCAATAGTTATTTTGAACTTTTTCGAAGATGGTTCGTTGCTCAGGGCTGTTCGCGGAGAAGATGTTGGTAGTATTATCATGCCCGATTGAAGGAGGTGTAGGAATGTACAACGAGATTGTTGATGTTAAAGCAAGAGAAGTTCTTGATTCACGCGGCAATCCAACTGTTGAGGTTGAAGTATTTCTTGAGGATGGAACACAGGCGTCGGCTATAGTTCCGTCGGGTGCATCAACAGGAAAATTTGAAGCTCTTGAACTTAGAGACAAAGAGAAAAGGTATCTTGGCAAGGGTGTCCTGAAAGCTGTCAAAAATGTAAACGAGATTATCGCACCAAAAATCATTGGAATCAATGTTTTTGAACAGGTTTTAATTGACCAGACTATGCTTGAACTTGATGGGACTGATAACAAATCGAAACTTGGTGCAAATGCCATATTAGGTGTCTCTATGGCAGTTGCCAGAGCTGCTGCCCAAAGCCTTTATCTTCCGATGTATCAGTATCTGGGCGGGCCAAATGCAAAAGTTTTGCCAGTACCGTTTATGAATGTAATTAACGGTGGCAAACACGCTGACAACAATCTTGATATCCAGGAATTTATGATCGTTCCAGCTGGAGCACCTTCATTCAGTGAAGCACTCAGATGCGGAGCAGAGGTTTTTCATACTTTGAAGAAAATATTACATGGTTCCGGGCATGTAACTTCTGTTGGAGACGAAGGCGGTTTTGCACCAAACCTTTCTTCCAATGAAGAAGCTATTAAAGTTCTGATTGAAGCCATTAAGAGTGCTGGTTATGAGCCCGGTAAAGATGTATTCATTGCACTTGATAGCGCTGCTTCTTCTTTCTATGATGCTGAGGCAGGAAAATACGAAATCGACGGAACTAAGAAAACCACAGAAGAACTGGTTGATTATTACACAAACCTGGTGAATAAATACCCTGTAATAAGCCTGGAAGACCCTCTTGATGAGGAAGACTGGGAAGGTTTTGTAAAACTCACTGAAAAAATAGGGAAAAAGGTCCAAATAGTAGGAGACGATCTGTATGTCACGAATGTAAAAAGGTTGCAAAAGGGAGTTCAGATGAAAGCAACCAATTCCATATTAATCAAATTGAATCAGATAGGGACTGTAACCGAAACACTCGATACAATTGAATACGCCAAACAGCATGGTATGACATGTGTGGTATCACACAGATCTGGAGAGACGGAAGACACATTCATAGCAGATTTGGCGGTTGCTACAAATTGTGGAATGATCAAAACAGGTTCACTCTCAAGAAGTGAGAGAATTGCCAAATACAACAGATTGCTGAGAATTGAGGAAGAACTCGCCGAAGCATCTCAGTACAAAGGCTTGAATGCTTTTTATAGCATCTACATCTAAATAATGTTGTCTAAAACAACAAGCGCGGCATGCATGCCGCGCTTTATTCAGCGGGTGATGAAATTATGGAAAGAAACGATATTTCATTAAGAGCAGGATGGATAGGGGTTTTTGCCAATGCCTTTTTAGCAGCACTTAAAATATTTGTTGGATGGTTTTTTAATAGTACTGCTGTGCTTGCAGATGGTATTGACACGGCAACAGATATTTTTACATCGCTAATAACCCTGATTTCGAGCAGAATATCAAGTCGTCCACCTGATGAAACACACCCTTACGGCCATGAAAAGATAGAGGCAATTGCCGCAAAGATAGTGTCCTTTGTAATTTTTTATGCCGGGGCAAGTTTGATGGTTTCTTCGCTCAGAAAGATTTACTTGGGTCAATATACTGTTATTATAGGTGTTTTGCCAATAGTTGTTTCATTGATATCGATAGCTGCCAAGACGTGGCTTTTTATCTATAAATATAGAGTTGGCAAAAAAATAAAGAGTTCTGTCTTCATTGCTGATGCTCTTAATATGAGGAATGATATACTCATATCTTCTACAGTATTTGTGAGTATTATTCTTAGTAAATATGGACTTCTCTGGGTTGATGGAGTTGTTGCGTTGATGATTTCTGCAATGGTAATTAAAACCGCATTCGAGATATTCAGGGAAACAAGTTATGAATTAATGGATGGAATGGCAAATCTTGATATATACAATCAAATATTCAAGGCTATCGAAACAGTTCGAGGAGCTTTTAATCCTCATAAAGTTCGTGTAAGGCAGGCTGGTTATAAATATTTTGTTGATATGGATATTGAAGTTGACGGGAAAATTTCTGTCCAGGAAGGCCACGAAATAGCAACAAGAGTAAAACATGCTATAATCAAACAAAATGACAGAATAGCTGATGTGATGGTCCATGTAGAGCCAATCGGTAATGTTGAAAAAGAAGCGTATGGACTTAGCCAGAACCAGATAAAAGGGGGTATAGACTCTGATAATCAAAGGTGAAAAGATTGAACTAAGACCTGTTGAACTTTCTGATCTTGAACAGTTGCTGAATATTAATGACGAAGAGGTCAGGGCTAATCTTTTGTCAAGTTTTCCGATCAACAGACTTAGAGAAGAAGAATGGGTAAAAAATCTTTACGCAAATCAACGTGATATCGTTATGGGGATTGTTCCATTTGAAGGAAAGAAGCTTGTAGGAACAACAGGATTACATGGCATTGACTGGGTGAACAGAAACGCAGAATTCGGAATAGCTATAACCGATAAAAACTACTGGAACAGAGGTTTTGGAACAGAGGCAACAATACTCATGTTGAAATATGCTTTTGAATATCTCAATTTGCATAGAGTCTCGTTGCGCGTTTATGAATACAATAACAGAGCAATTCATGTTTATGAAAAATGCGGTTTTATTCGCGAAGGAAAATTGAGGCAGGCAAGATATATGAAAGGTAAATATTATGATGTCCTTGTGATGAGTATCCTCAGCGGTGAGTATTTTCAGCGACAATCAATGCACTGACCAGTGAATTGATGAACTCTACATATGTTCTGGAATTCGATGCCAGCACATCTATTTCAACAACCGGCAATTTTAATTGTTGTGCAAGATTTATAACTGTAGAACTTTCGATACTACTTTCGGTTATTATGTAACGAATTTGTTTTTCTTTAATGAGTTTGCTTACCTCATTTATTTTTTTCGTAGTCAAACCTTCTTCATGGCCGCTTTCAAGAAAAACGATATCGCCCAGATCAAACCTTTTTGCAAAATGTATCAGGGCTGGATGAAGTTCAAGAAGCGTCTTTTTTCTTAAAGGAGAGAGTTTTTCATACCACAGGCTCAAATTAGCGAATACTTCATCGGCAAAATTTTTCCAGTTTTCCCTGAGAATTTGTGAAAACTCTGGATATGTTGAGGAGATCTCTTTATATACTTGATGTGCAAACAAAACAGTATACACTGGATCAAGCCACAAATGCTGATCTTGCTTTGACGCTTGTTCAAAAATTCCGTCAGAGAAAACCATAACTTTTTCCGGGAATAGTTCTTTTGCTTTATCAATCCATTCTTCAATACCAGATAGTACTATTAAATCGGCATCATAAAGTGATTTGACATCGCTGACTTTTAGCTGGTAGAGATGAGGGTTTGTATTTTCCATCAATACTCTTATTTCAAATTGCGATCCACAAATACTTTCGAGCACAAGCGCCAAAGGCTTTATTGACGTTACTATTGTTTCTGAAAGAGCTGACGTTGATATAAAGATCATCAGAATTATTAATAACAAAAATTTTTTCATGTGGTATCTCTCCAAGAAAGACACACACCTCTGGTGGAGCCGATGGGACTTGAACCCACGACCTCTACCGTGCCATGGTAGCGCTCTCCCAAACTGAGCTACGGCCCCAGCTGTTATTATTATACAGCCATATGCTTAGTTTTTCAAGTTTGGGATCAACATGGCATATTTTCCAAAAGATAGGTTTATACAGATGTGCATGCACATTACCCGGGTAACTTCTTCCAATATATAATATACGTTTTTTAAAAACGAGTGGTAGAGCAAAAACGCTGATAGAAAGCTGGTAATTGGCTAAAATCAAAAGAGTTTCTTTCACCATAACTACATTTCTGTGTTATTTAACTGTACTGTTACTTGTAATTTTGAAAATTGATAATTTTGATTCTTTTGATGTAAGTTAACTCTGATCTGATACAATTCAACCAGGGGGTGAAGGTATGTTTTTCGCTAATTTTACTCTTAAAACAGAAGATGAAAAGCTGATTTCGGAGAAAGATTTTATAGGTAAATATACAATTTTGAGCCTTTTTCGAGAATTGGATTTACCAAATTTCATACATTACGCAGCGGAACTATCAAATTTCGTGGAATGGTTCGAGTTGAAAAACGCTCGAGTTGCCGTTGTTTTATCATGCCCGGCTGAAAAACTGAAGCAAATTAAAACCACCTGCAAGCTGAGAATAGAACTTCTCTGTGATGAAAATGGTTCTTTAATGCAATCAGTGGATAATTTGAAAGATAAAAAAATCTCACCGGCAACCATTATATTAGACAGATGGGGCAGGGTTAGAAAGATGTTTGATGAAATTTGCTTAGATTCACTCAAAGAAGAATTTGAGCAAATCATTACTGACGATAATACTTTGAATCCATTGATTCAATTGAGAAGAGCTAAAAGATCATTCAGTCAGGAAAAAGTCTCGAGAAATGCATTAAAAACAATCATATCAGCGGCACACCTTGCTCCATCATGTGCCAACAAGCAGCCATGGAGATTTATTGTAATTGAATCCAGAGATTTTCTCGAGAAAATTCATAAAGCACTGTCAGGCGGTAATTATTGGATGAAAAATGCACCGGCGCTAATTGTTGTTTATTCAAAAAAAGATCTGGATTGTGAACTATCTGATGGAAGAGATTATTTTCTCTTTGATCTTGGTCAGGCCGTTGCTCTTTTGCAAATTCAGGCTACCCAGATGGGGTTGATAGCGCATCCTGTAGCTGGTTTTGATCCGGTTTTAGTAAAACAGGTACTCTCAATTCCTGAAGAATACACAGTTATAACCATATTAGCAATTGGTTATCCATCAGGAAATATCTCCAGCCTGTCTGAAAAACATCAGGCGATTGAATTTTCCTCTCGAAAACGCGAAAAACTCGATAATGTTGCAAAATTTATTTGATTCTATACAAAGGTGGTGATGAAGATGAACAAGCAAGATAAACCCAAGGATCGAGAACACTGGGCAGTGGGTGCTATGACATTGATTGGAGTAGGTGTTGGTTTCATCTTTTTGCAGAGGTCTGTTATGTGGTTTGTTGCCAGCATTTTGATAGGTATTGGTTCCGGATTGCTTATAAGTGTTATCCTTTCCAGAAAAAATTCGTGATCATTTAACATGATTACCAGCAGAAATCACCCGCTTCTGTGAATGAGTAAAGAAATGGGTAAAGAATTTACTAAAATTAGCATGTAAATGGTAAACTTGCAGAAAGAACAACCCTTTGAGCGTGAGAAATAAGTTACCTTGACCGCGAAATTTCCGCTTATATTAAGTTGGGGCAGTTTACAGAAAGTCAACTCCCCACCGCTTGTAAAAGCGGGGGCTTGAAAAGCTTAGTTGACTACCCTCAGCCACATAAGTGGCTACGTTAGACAGGTACACCCTATGATGCTGCTCAAGTTCCAGGCTCTGTCGTGCAGGTCTAAACAGTCCTGAGGGGTAGGGGCAGTGGCAGACATAACAAGCCTGTCTAACATTGAGGATGAGCACCTTACAGGGATAATCCCTGAGTTATCGTCAAAAGACGATAAACCATTAATGCCAACAAAAAGACATGGCAAAGTAAGAAGACTACTAAAACAAGGTTTTGCAAAAGTTGTTAGAAGAGAACCATTTACAATTCAGTTGCTGTATGACACAACGACCTATACGCAACCTATTACAGTTGGGGTAGACATTGGCTCAAAAGTAATCGGTGTTTCAGCCATAACAGACAAACAAGAATTATTTAGTGCAGAAGTAGAACTGCGACAAGATATAAAGAAACTGCTTTTAGAGAGAAGAGAGTATAGAAGAAACAGAAGATATAGACAACCAAGATTTCTAAATAGAAAGAGACGAAATAATTGGTTGTCACCAAGTGTGCAATGGAAGGTTGATGCACACAACAGACTTGTTAACTTAATAACCAAGATACTACCGATTGCAAAAGTAGAAATAGCACCGTTTGATATACACAAAATAGTCAACCCTGACGTAGAAGGCAGTCAATATCAAGAAGGTCCACAAAAAGGGTTTTTCGATGTAAGAGAATATTGTTTATGGAGAGCAGAATATAAATCAGAACTATCAGGTAAAAAAGGTATACTTGAAGTCCATCATATCATTCCAAGAAGCCAAGGTGGTACTGATAATCCTTCAAGCTTAATAGTTTTAACAAGTGAAGAACACGAAACTATTCATAAGGGTGAACTTGAAATACCAAAAAGCAAATTGAAGAAAATCAAAATCTTGAAAGATGCAACACATGTATCTACAATAGGCTGGTATATAGTCAATAGACTTAAAGGGCACTATTGCGTTGAAGTAACATACGGCAGCATAACGAAAGTAAGGAGAATAGAACTTGGCATAGAGAAGACACATAGAAACGATGCATTTGTAATAGCAGGTGGTAGCAAAGATGTTAACAGAACAACTGAATGGTACTTTGGGAAATATTTCAGAAGACAAAACAGGTCATTACACAAAGCAAATCCAATCAAGGGTGGAATTAGACCATTAAATACCATAAAAGAAGTCAAGGGATTTAGGAGATTTGACAGAGTAAGATATAACAATTAAATTGGCATAATTTATGGTTTGAGGAGTTCTGGGTATTTTGATATACGTACATTGAGTGGGGAAAAAAATTCATTCATCAGCAAAGTATCAAGACTTAAAGGTTATTGAAAGAGCAAAGACGTTAATATTGGAAAGGAGGAATCAGCGCACTTTTCTTCATCTTAAAGAAGATGGAGTTTCCTGCGCTGGTTTATGATGAAATTTGTCCACTGCGATCGTCTATCTTATTTGCCATAAACAAGGTTAGTCACATGCTAGTTGACCCAAATTGGAAAAAGCCACAGCAGCTTCAAAAAACTCAAATGAAGGTCTGTTATTTGATGCTTCGATGCAATAAGGATGTTAGGAATCTTTTCTGTAATTATTCCTGGCAGCCCCACGGGGAATCGAACCCCGACCTTCGGACTGAGAATCCGATGGACTAGCCATTATCCTATGGGGCCGCACTAAAAAATATTGTATCATAAAATCAAAACCATGCAAGAAGGAGTTTATTTTCAAAGGTTCATATCTTGCGAAAGTTCTCTAAAATATCTTTGAACATTGTCTATTCAGATAGAAAATACAAAAATTGCTTGGTCCAAAACAGAGATTTGCAGAACAAATAATTTGCCAGACGGATTGAATTTTCTGTATAATTTCTCCGTTGGTGGTTGATACTTTCTGTATTTGAAGAGCTGACCCAAAATTTGTAAAAGCCAAGGTGAGTTGGCTTTTTCCTCATTTCTGTATTTCTCGAGCGATTGTATATTTTTCTTCTTGGCATATTTTATGAAATCTTCAACTAAGTTAAGGTCAGGTATTTCATATTTTCTGTTTTCACAATTCTTTGAACATCTTTTCTTTCTTACAAGGTGCAAACAATAAAACTGGATTTATTACAACCACGATGCTCCGAGAAGAGACTCCACTGCTCGGCTACCTGTAATAAGATTCTATCTCCCACAAATTGTAGAATTCCATTTTCACTTCGTAAACTTTATGAAAAGTATTTCAACATCTCCATAAAAGCTGTTATTTATCATTGAAATTGGCCCTCTATATTGCACAATAAGTGCATTTCTAATATCTCAAGCCTCCTTTTTCAGGTCATATAGAAATTTTCCACCATGCTCGATCCAGAGGCAATCTGGTGATTGAAAATCTTCTTTTTTGATTGATTTTGGATCCAGATATGACAATCCAACAGCTTCGCATTCTTCTTTTGGTATAGCGGTGGCTAATACCACATTAAAGGCAAATTCCTCTTTTCTCGTTGCTGGATCGAATTTGCCATCTCCTCTAACATTTATTACATGGGATGCTACATTCAAATCAAATTCTGGATGAGTTTTCAGAAATTCTTTTACGTAATCTTTGCAGTGATATCCAACAGCGCGTATGGCCTTATCCATTTGTTTGTTAGAATGAAAGATGCGAATATGCGGTGCATAAATTATGATTTCTCCACCGGGGACTATCACACCTGGCTTTTGCAACTTATAACTTCCCTTGCCTGCCGTCCAGATTTCATCATAATTTTTTCCAATGACCTGAACGGCTTTTTTCACAGGTTTGTCCAGATATATGATATGTATCTTTTCGCTTGCCCTTACGGCCATTTCATAGGCCTTTAAAGCACCTTCATACCCAGATCCTGTGTACAGGCCTTTTGGAACAATCCCGTGATCAGTTTCCTCATAAACCATATTGAAGAAAATTATTGGGGAACGAATTTTTTCGAAAGCTACCCTGCAGGCCTCGTTAATAACATCTCTGGCAGGATTGCTCAACGAACCTATGATCCTTGGAATGCCGATCAATACAGCTGCCCAATGAAACAAGCCAACAACATCTGGTCCTGCAATGCCTGGTATTATTGATTTCAGTCCTCCTGAAAATCCAGTTGATTCATGTGGTGAGGTTCCACTCAAAACAATTATCAGATCATATTTTTCAAAAAATAATTTGTTCAGAGTGATTGGTAATGGTTGTTTCAGATCACCAAGAGTTTTTTCACTCACAAATTCCCTGCTCAGAAAACCCACATTGACCAATGCATCCGGATTTGCATATTCGTGATTGAAAAAAGTGAATTCTTCTTCAAATAAGCCGAGCTTCTCTCTAATCTCAATTTCACTCATTGCGCGATGAGTGCCGCTCGCGTTCAATGTATGGAATTCCTTCATTCCCATGGTTTTAAGTTGTTTATATATAAGTGGAACCAGTTTATCTGAAAAATCCTGACGTGTGTAATCTGGATGTATGAGTAAGACCTTATTTAATTTCATCTCATATAGCGTATTTTCAACCAGATTGGCTATTTTTTCCAGACTCAATTCTCCCAGAAGGTTTTCTACCATCTTCATTTCCTCACACCCCAGAATAGGCATTGAATCCGCCATCAACTGGTATGATTGCCCCTGTCACGAATTTTGAGGCATCTGATGCAAGCCATACGCAGGCACCTATCAAATCCTCTGGATCGCCAAATCTCCCCATCGGTGTGTGATCAATTATTGCCTTGCCACGTTGCGTGAGATTTCCTCTTTCGTCAAGCAATAAATATCTGTTTTGCTCGGTAAGGAAAAATCCAGGTGCGATGGCGTTCACCCTTAGTTTCTTGTTGTATTCCATTGCAAAATGAACAGCAAGCCACTGGGTGAAATTACTCACAGCAGCCTTTGCCGCAGAATATCCTACCGTTCGTGTAAGGGGTCTGAATGCTGCCATCGAAGAGATATTTATTATTGAGCCCCCCTCCTGGTTCTTAGCCATGAATTTTCCAAATATCTGGGATGGAAGAATAGCCCCACCGAAAAGATTTAATGAGACCACTTTTTGCAAAGCATCCATAGGAAGATCGAAGAAGCTCATCTCGGCTGATGTGGTTGCCTGTGGCATATTGCCTCCAGCCGCATTGATGAGCACGTCTACTTTTCCAAAGTCGTTCAAAATTATTTCTGATGTTTTTCTGATACTTTCGACATCAAGTGCGTCCATGTAATAACCTTTTACAATTGCACCATTTTTTGAAATTTCTTCAGCCCTGGTTTCTGCGTTTTTGATATCACAAAGAGCAATCTTGGCACCAAAATTTGCCAGCCCTGTTCCTATTGCCGAACCAAGTATCCCTGCTCCTCCAGTTATTACAACTACTTTTTCCTCAAGACTAAAGATCTTGAAAGCATTTTTCATTCACCACACCTCCCTAATTTTTCAATAATTCAAGATGTTTCCCCAGATGATCTCTTATGTGTTTGTAGTGCAGAAATTCATTTTCATGAAGAATTCTATAGATTTCATCTCTGAACAGATATTTTCCATTTATTTTTTCTGTCAGAACTGAGCCATACGTTATATGTATCAATTGCCGTACTTCTGGTATGTCCAGCAGATTAACAACTTTGCTATCTTCAACATTGTCAACATCAGGTATTTTGTTGATATCGGCTGTTACATGGTAAGAAGTGTTATCTTTTTCAAAGCAAGTGAGTGCGTATTTGTGTATATTTCTATACAAAGATGGTGAAGCTTCCGCGACAGTCCTGATGGCTTCCAGATAACTTGTTCCAGCAGTTTTCACGTGCAATTTTCCGTCGCAGTAATGTGTAAAAATTCTATAAACACTGAATTTATCACTTCCAGAGTGTAGTGATAACCGGTACCCCGAAAGTGACTTTACAATCTCACAGTGCATGGAAAGCTCCGATTCGAGAACCGACAAATCTCCAATGTAATCAATTGCTTTCTGCCACTGCCCTACGAATCTCAAAGCAAGGGTTTGAAAATCTACCCCCCTTCTTCTGAGTTCATGTACTATGAAAATATGTGCTAATGGAGAAGTGGGAATAGATGTTTCATCGATTGAAACCTCAAAATCAAAGTTTTTCTTGGTGTTTTTGATGGCTTCATAGCACTTTACTACGTGCTCTATGGCATCTACATATGTTACAAATATCCGGAAAAGCTCTTTATCTTCCATCGTGAATTTGCTTTTTTCGAATGAGAAAACTTTTCCTGAGTAAATCATCTCAATTTCTTTCCTGAGAGGGTGGGATTTATAGAATTCAACGAGCTCTCCTTGATTAATTTTATCTATGTTTTTAACGTGATCAGATGGATCTACAGTGTACATGCTATAACCTTCGTATGCTGCTTGCATCAAATCGTTAATGTCTTTTACATGATCAGCATCGGCACCAAATTCTCCTTCATAACCGCTTTCAAATATTCCCCAGATTGCGCTGTCCAATACATCTTTGAAATTCCTGTGTGTTCTCGAAAGTTCTCTCACAGATTGCTGTGCCAGCACTGGAAAAACATCATATTTATTGATCAGAGTAGTATGCGCCGGTGTAGCCAGTCCTAACCTATCACCAAATCCAAAAGATGTGTTTTTCTTGCAAACAGATGGGTTTATATTGAATAAAGTCCTTATTACCTTACAGTTATAATCGTTCGTTGGGCACATCAGGATATCTAAGTCGTTGATCCTGCCTATCTTTTTACCCTCAAATTTTTCACATATTCCCTTTTTGGCTATTGAAATCAAATATTTTTGCCTTTGATCCCTTATCATGAAAAAAAACGATTTTTCTAATTTTCGGATAGAACTGTAATAGATTTTGTATTTGCCTTTGAATAACTTTTCGAACTTTTCAACAATATTCTCAGCCATTGAATTAACCCCCTTCACACTTTATACACTTTTATGCCTTTTTCCAGAAGAAAAACTTCGTATTCTCTTGGAATTTCCTCATCGGTTATGATCCCATCTATGTCCTCCGGTAAGGCGAAAGAAGCGAAAGCATTGCGGGCAAATTTTGTGGAGTCAGTTACTATATAGACCTTCGAGGCGCTGCGAATCATTGCTTTTTTCACATCTGCTTCGACCACGCTTGGTGTCATAAAACCTTTCTCCACGGAAAAACCTGTGGTACCCAAGAATGCTTTATCGACGTTTATTTCCTCGAGAAATCTAACAGCCCACGGTCCCACTAATGACAGGCTATTTTCCCTGACAACTCCACCAAGTACAAGGACCTCTATCCCAAGTTCTATTAATTTTCCCGCGATAAATACATTATTTGTGACTATTGTAACCATTGACAAATCTGCTTTTCTCAACTCGAATGTTGCGTAATAATTAGTACTGCTGCTATCAAGAATGACCGTATCACCGTCTTCTATCAAAGATATTATCTTTTTTGCTATACGCTTTTTTTCATTTTCTCTCTGATGTATTTTCTTCAAAAAATTCCATTCTGATCGAGAGTGATCGGGTAATATAGCTCCTCCGTGAGTTCGCACCAGTATTCCGTTAGCTTCGAGAAAATCAAGGTCTTTTCTAATAGTCACACTGCTGACCTTTAACTGTTTTGTCAGTTCACTTACAGTTACTTTTCCTTTCTTTCGTAAAAAATCGATAATAAAACTTCTTCTTTCCTCTGTAAACAATTAGACCCCTCCAAATTGATAATATCAATATAGTTTATGAAAGTCAAATTCGAAACTATACAAAATTATATGAAAGAATAAGCAAGTCTGATGTGTAAAAAGGATAATTTTCAAAACTGTCAAAGTTGATTATATGTAGATTTTTCATGATGAGTTGCTATTGCAAGAGGGGGTTGGCATGAAATTAAGATTACACGATAGACAGGATCCAAAGCCAGTCAAATTAGATCCAACGGATATTGATGAAAAAATTTGTTGATTCGATAGCAAAGCATAGGATTATCCGCAGATTATTTGCAGAAGATATAGGCAACTGAATAGTATCCATTCAATTTTCAGGAACAGATCCAGCGAGGGTCTATGAAAAACAAAAAGCCCAGTCATTTTGACCGGGCTAAATGTTATATTGGTGGCCAGGGGCGGAATCGAACCGCCGACACCTGGATTTTCAGTCCAGTGCTCTACCAACTGAGCTACCTGGCCATTTCCTTGGTGGGTGCGGCAGGACTCGAACCTACGACCTTCTGCTCGTAAGGCAGACGCTCTCCCTCTGAGCTACGCACCCACCTGTATGAACTAAAGTAATCTTATCACAAGTATTTTTCTTTTTCAAGTCCTCAGAGTATTTCAACTATGCTTTTATGCGTGTCCCTGTTAAACCATTCAGCGCCTGTTTCAGTTTTGAGATATCGCTTATTATACATTCTCTCCCTGTTGCTTCGACAAATTCTATTGCTGATTCTATCTTTGGTCCCATGCTTCCAGATGGAAACTGCCCTTGTTCAAGATATGTCTTTGCATCTTTCACAGAAAGTGTATCAAGATCTATCTGATCTGGTTTTTTATAATTCAAAGACACCTTTTCAACGCCGGTTAATATCACGAACAGATCAGCATTTATTTCTATTGCAAGAAGTGAACTTGCTCTATCTTTATCTATAACAGCCTCCACACCGTGCAAAAAGCCATCTTTTTCTATCACAGGTACGCCACCGCCACCAGCGGCTACGACTATTACGTCATTTTCAAGCAACATTTTAATCACGTCTTTTTCAACAATATCAAGCGGTTTTGGTGATGGAACCACTCTTCTATAACCTCTCCCTGCATCCTCTTTCATTATCCACCCTTTTAATCTTGACAATTTCTCAGCTTCTTCTTTTGTATAAAATGGACCGATCGGTTTTGATGGATTTTGAAAAGCCTTATCGTTTTTGTCAACGATTATCTGTGTAACAACCGCAGCGATTCGCTTTTTTATATCTTTTTTTTGTAGTTGATTTCTCAAAGATTGAACTATCATGTATCCAAGACTACCCTGTGTTTGGGCGTCATTTACATCCAGTGGAAAAGGAGGTATCACATCTTTTGCCATTTCCTGCTGAATCAATATATTCCCAACCTGTGGGCCGTTTCCATGAGTGATAACTATATCGTACTCTTCAAGCATATCACTCAAATATCCCATAGCTTCATTGAGAGCTTTGAGCATATTTTCAGCAGTAGGTCTCTCCCCAGGTTTATTAACTGCATTACCACCAATGGCAAGAACAGCTGTTTTTTTCATAATAGTCTACCTCCTTGAATTTGCTAAAAACAAACAGAGGGACGGAGGTCCCTCTGCAAGCAAAAAAAACAAAATCTTTCAAAGCTTTATAAATGGCAGCAATGCCATATGCCTTGCTCTTTTGATGGCAATTTTAATCATTCTCTGGTGCTTTGCGCAGTTTCCTGTAACGCGCTTTGGTATTATCTTTGCTTTATCTGTGAGAAATTCATTTAATAAGCGTAGATCTTTGTAATCTACATACTCAACTTTCATTTCGCATAACTTACATTTTTTTACCTTTCTTTTTCTCCTTTTCTTCTGTTGCTGTGCCATCAGTTCACCCCTCCTTAAAATGGTGGTTCATCTGGATCATGTTCTTCAATCTCACTTTCATCGGGAATTTCTTCTTCTACTGGTTCTTCTCTTACGAAAGAATCTGATTCACTTTCAGTTGTTTTTTTCTCCAGAAACCTTATGTCTCTCGCCCATATTTCTGCGGTTGTTCTGTTAGTGCCATCCCGCGCTTGCCATCTCTGGAGCCTCAATTCGCCTTCTACGAGGATGAGCAATCCTTTCTTTAGATAAAGTTTTGCAAAATCAGCCAGTTTGTTAAAAGCAACGATTCTTATGAAATCAGTCGTTTGCTGGTCACTTGATGCATTGGCCCTTGTTGGCCTATCCACAGCAAGAGAAAACGATGCAACGCCTTTACCGGAGGTAGTGAACCGAATTTCTGGATCTCGCGTTATCCTGCCAACGAGGATAACTTTGTTGAAATAAGGCATCGAGTCACCTCATTCCTTATTTTCTTCGGCTGGTATTTCTTCTTTTTTCGATTTTTTCTCAAGATCTTCTCTTCTGAAAGTCTGCCAGCGCAAAATTTGAGGTGTTACTCTGAAGAATTCTTCAAGTTTGTTTAAATCTGTGGGTGGTGCCTTGAAAAGCAAAACAGTGTAATCTCCTTCTGTCAAGTGCGAGATTGGGTATGCAAGCTTTCTCAATCCCCAGCGGTTGACAGTTTGAATAGTTCCTTTCACGCGCTCGGAGATAATTTCCTTAATTCTCTCAACAAGCGTTTCTCTTTCTTCGTCATTCAGGCGCGGATCAATGATGAACATGCTTTCATAGATTCTTTCCATATAAGTCCTCCTCCCTCGGTCTGACGGCCTTGCCTACCTCCGGCAAAGCGGGAGCACACAAAATTATACACAAACCGATGATAGATTTGGTTACAAAACTGTGACACACAGAATCGAGTATCACATTGAAAAATTATTCAATAAGCATTCAACAAACTCATCGGGGCACTCTTCTTGTGGTAAATGCCCGCAGTTGTCTATAACACATAAAGTGGCATTTTTCAACGCCTTTGCAAGTTCTTCACTACTTTTCAGTGGTATCAATTTATCCTGTTTACCGTGTATTACAATTACAGGAACCTGGATTTTTTCAAGATCTCCAGTTATATCTTTGTACTGTGTGGATTTTGCAAGTTCCCATAGTGCCTTTTTCCAACCGAAGATCTTTGCTGGCTTTTTATATGCTTCTTTATCTTGTTCTGTAATCTTTGATGGATCAAAATAAGAATTATCGAGCGTTTCTTCAAAAGATTTCAACATTAATTTTCCAACAACATCTGGCCCAACATGATTTACCTGAGGGATGTTCATCAAAAATCTGATAGAATCATTCGTCCAATCTTTGTTGAAAACAGCAGCATCTACCAGAACAAGTGCTTCAATTTTTTCAGGATAAATTAGAGTAAAATTCAATGCGACAAAACCACCAGCTGAATTTCCCACCAAAATAGCCTTTTTAATGTCAAAATGATCCATAAATTTTTTGAGCAGCTCTATTTGATATTCATTTGTATATGGATTGTGTTTCAGATCAAACCGTCTTTCTGTGAGGCCAAAACCGGGTCTATCGTATGAAATCAACGTAAAATGCTCAGAAAGTTTTCTGGTAATCTTTTCCCATGTGTAAGTGCTTGAACCAAATCCATGTAGAAGAATCATATATCTGTCACTTTGTCCATATTTCCTGTAATGAATCTCAAGGCCATCTATTTTCGCAAACTGACTATCTGGATATGCCAGTTCCCTGTGACTGAACTGACCATCTTCGTAAAAATAGAAAAACGGCGCAAAGAAAAGAAAAACAATTATAGAAAACCATAATATATTCAAAAATCTCACCCCTGCAGAAATTATACCCATTCTCTCAAGGACTGTCAGGTTTGTACGATGAAATATAATAGTAGAGGTGTTTATAATGAAGCGATTGAGAGTTTTGTTCATTCTGGTGATATTATCACTTGTTTTTTCATGTCAGCAAAGACCTGATGTGTCAATATCTCTTGCTGTTGATCCGCCTTTGCCCACAACTGACAGCACTGTGACGGTTAATCTTTCATCTTCACTTGATATAGGTATCACTATGGCAAAAATAAGTATAAATGGTCAGACTGTCGTAAATGGGGACAAATTACCTCTAACTTATTCCTGGAAACCCTCAAAAGCAGATACTTATTTGCTTGAAGGCTATGTTGAAAATATATTTGGGCAAAATGGAACTGATCAGAGAATAGTAAAAGTTATTGATCAAACAGCTCCGGATGTAAAAGAAATTAAGGTTTTACCAGCTTTTCCTGAAGCTAATTCAAGCATCTACCTCTCGGTTATGGCAGAAGATAATGAGAGCGATGTTATCAAAGTTGTAGCAAAAGTCGCAAATAATTTGGTTGAAGCTCAGACTATTGATAGACCAATTATTCTCGAATTACCTCAATTGTCCGAAGGAGAGTATCCTCTAAGTGTAGTTGTATCGACCGGAGATTTTTCTAAAACATCAACATCAACTGAACTGCGCGTTTATCCTGTTGATTCTGGCCCTCCATCAGTTGAGGTGAATTTCCAGAAATCGTTCTTTTCCACTGAAGACAATGTAATTTTGAATCTGCAGATATCGGATGATACAGAGATTTCATCAGTAACCATAGAATGTGATGGCGTTGAGTCGTATAATGAAACTTTCACAGGTGTGAATTCGATCAACCTGTCTGTGAATTTGGGAAAATTTGATGTCGGTCATCATTCGGCATTGATATCTGTGAAAGATGTACGTGGAAAATCGACTATCGAAAGCGGGGTTTTCGCCGTTGGAATTGGTCCAGCAAATATAGAGCTTGAAGTGAGCCCACTCAACCCAAGTGCAGGAGATCTTGTTAAATTGGATGTGAAGACCGGTGAAACACAGATCAAACAAATCACTTTTTATGTCGACAATATCGTTGTTTTACAGGGAACATCGTTCTCATATAGCTGGAGTGCGGTATCAGGAAGGCATATTTTATCAGCTGTGCTGGAAACAAATGATGGCAGAATTGGGAGAGATGCGATTCAAGTTGATGTTCAGGATATTCAGCCACCGAAAATTGAATTGTTCAGGATTGGCACAACCGGACTGAAAACAGACGAATTTACAAGTATTGATGCCGGATATTATGGAGTGAGATTAACCGTAAGTGATGATACCTCTGTGAAGCAGGGAGGAACAGTTACAGTTATAGTTTCCGCAGATAGATTTCCGAACATAAACCCGGTATCGCAAATCATTTTGGTCCAGGAAAGTGTCTCAGATGATTTAAAACAGGCATCTTATGTTGGTGCTGTTTCATTGACTCAAGGAAGGTACTATCTCATACCATCCGGTATCAGCGATATTTATGAAAACAGCATTGAAAATTTGCAATTTTTGCTTGAGGTGAGATGATGAAAAAGATTATCCTGCTTTTGGTCGCATCCATTTTCATTGCTTCATGCGCTATGCTTGATAAAATTCCTCCAACCCTGGAGGTTTCTGTTTCAAAATTGACTAACTTTGCCGGGGAAGACATTGTGTTGAACGTGGTTGCGTCGGATCAAAGTGGCATTGATAGAATTGAAATATATGCGAATGATAAAAAAATACACACCGCAACACAATCAGGAGAAATCTCTTTTCCTGCTCCATATGGTTCATTTACCCTGAAAGTTGTCGTTTTCGACAGGGCTGGTAACCATTCAAGCAAGGTGGTTGGATCATTCAAAACGAAAGATATGAAAGAACCTGTGGTTTCGCTGGAATATTCTCCGAAAGGACCCAAACCTGGCGAAATGGTTGTTGTGCATGTCTCGGCTGAAGATTCAGAAAGTGGTGTCAGAATCGTGGGTTTAAGAATAAACAAAAAGGAAGTTGATCTTGTTGAAGGAAAATATTCTTTTCAGGCGCAGGCAGGTAGTTATCAACTGGAAGCCTATGCTAAAGATAATGAGGGAAATGAGAGTGTTGCAAAAACAACTATAAATGTTTCTGTGGTTGGAGATTCTTCTGGACCTGAAATAGAATTTTTAAATCTTCCTGTAAAAGTTGCACCAGGTACAAATGCCAATATAACAATTCTTGCAAAAGATGAAAGCGGCATATCAAAAATCACCTTCAATGACGGTCAAGAAATAATGTACATACCAACAAATCCTGCCACAGAAATTCTCTGGAATCTAACAAGAAACGTAGGATCAAATGATCCGTACAGTTTTACTGTTACAGCGTATGATTCGAGAAACAACTACACAGTATTGCCCGCTTCAATCAAAGTTGGAACGAATTTACCACCATCTATTTCGATACAAGTTGATAATCCAACCCCAAAGGAAGGCGACGTAGTTAGAATAGAAATTAGCGCGAGTGATGATTCAAGGGTAAATCAAGTTGTGCTTTATATAGATAATGTGTCTATCAGAACTTTTACGCAAGAACCATATATACATGAATGGATCGCAATAAAGGGAATTCACAAAATAAAAGCAGTTGCAATGGATGACTCAGGCGGATCAACGGAATCTGTTTATACTATAAATGTCGGGGTGATTGATACCGAGGCACCTGTCATTTATTTTACGCCACCTTACGGGGTGCCAATAAATGAAGCCTATACTTTCTATGTATTTGTAACGGATAACGTTCAAGTACAGGAAGTGACCTTTCAATTCACCGGTCCTGAAAACAAAGGGCCTTTAAAGGCTTCTTCAATGGGTGGTGGAGTTTTTACTCTTACCGAAACATTTACACAGAAAGGAAATTACGAGGTAATTGTTGTTGCAAAAGATAGTTCCGAAAACAGCTCTTCGCAGAAAGGGCAATTTCCTGTTGATGAAGCATATATAGTAAAGGCTCCAAAGATAAAAGAATTCTCGTACGCTCCGTCAATCCTCAATCAGGGTGAGACAGTTCATTTCAAAGTAGTTGCGCAGGATGATCTTGGATTGAGTAAATGCGATTTCTACGTTAACGATATTAAAAGATCTTCCACGACACCTGTTGTTAATACCTTTGAATGGGACTGGATTGCCACAACTCTTGGTGCCCATAATGTAAAAGTTGTTGTTGTAGATTCAGAAGGTTTTACTGCAGAAGCGACAGGTACGGTGATAGTTGTTACTGAAAGACCCATTGCAAAAATTTTGCAACCTGAAGATGGCTTTAGAACGCCTTTTGCGCAGAATATGAGTCTTTCCTTAAATGCCCAGGTTGTTGATACAAATAAACCTTCTGAAGCTTATTTTGATATCAAAGGACCTGTGGATGAGAAAATTCCTGTTGTGGCTACTGGTGATGGACCGGTATACACCTTCAGTGCGAGATGGGAAGTTCAGTCATCTGGTGAGTATCAAATAGATTTCTATTACAAAAACGATATAAACCTGTCAGATGCAACATCTGTTTCTGTGAATATATTGGACCTTGGCGTAGTCTTTGAGCAACCTTTACCTGGACAGCAACATCAATGTGGCTATGAATTGGTCGTGAGAGCTAAGGCAAGCGTTTATCTCACAGAAAAAGAAAAATTCGAAATTTCATACGCTTCGAGAAAATTAGAACTTTCCGTACCAGATCCAATCGTTACAACCTCAACATACAGCATCTATCAAACAACAATACCATCAACGTTCTTCAGTGAGCCAGGAACTTATACATTAAACTTCTCTGGAAAAACAACAGCGGGTGAAGAAGGAGTTGGAAGAACAACAGTCAATGTTGTTGATAGCCAGCCACCAATCATAACACAGGCCAGAGTCAATTCACAGGATATCGTAGAAGGTGGTATCTACGATGTAGCAATGTCAAGTACTCCTACAGTGAACATCGTTGCAAGCGATAACAGACAAATAGCCAGTATCCAGCTACAAAAGAAAATATCCGGTACTTATACAAATTTATCTACCTCAAGTAGCAACACACTTATTTGCGATATACCCCTAAGCAAATTAGATCCGTTTGAAAACTATTTCAAAATAATCGTAACGGACCTTGATAACAACCAAACAACTCGAAACTTCGTAATTTTTGCGTACGAACAGACACCTCCAAAAATAGATTACTTTAGAACCATGCAGCTCTATCCACCTGCCGATATCTACGATATGGGCGCACAGCTTTTGATTCAAATCAGAGGAAGCTTTAACAACAACACACAGTTCAAAGTCACAGATGACACGGGTATAAAGGAAGTCAGAATAAGAATCGTAGATAGTGAAGAAAATGGAGGACTTTACGAACAAACGGTTAAAAAACTGTATGAGTACACCGGGACTATGTTAAAAGAAAAGTTTATAAGTAACCAAGATGTTCCAATGTTTACACCTGCACAGGTTGGTAGCTTCAAAGTCAATCTTGAGGCTGTGGACGTGTTCGATAACACGACTTTGATAGCACAGCAAGATCTTGTTGTTGAAGACCTCACAGCGCCTATCGTCCATCTCGACATACCGGAGGGCAAATATTATGGGACAAACAACGATGGCAAAAAAATAATTAGAACTGTCAGTGATGTGAAGGTTAGCTTTTTGGACAACACCGAGCCGATCTACAAAGTTGAGCTTTGGATCACTGATCCATCAGGTAGAACAGAAAAGATCGGTGAAAAATCAGATCTTGCGACAAACAGCTGGACCTTTGAAAATATATCTTTGACGAGTTATTCCGATGGTATAGCCAGATTCAAGGCAGTTGCAACTACAACAAGCGGTGCGACTGGCGAAGGGGAGATTTCAGTAATTCTGGATAACAAAGAAGAAATAGCTGTAACTATGCAGCTTCCAGATACTGAGACATTTGGTAACAGGAGTATTTATAGAGGCACAATAGAAATCGCAGCTCAGATAACCGGAACAGACGTGCCCCATGATGTGCAGAAAGTAGAGCTATATGTCGACGATATCAAAAAAGCAACCATTACATCGCCTGTAGAAAATGGCGAATATAGATACGTCTTTGCATTAAATACAGCCATTTATAATGATGGAACGCACAAACTTGCTTTGAAAGTATACGATTTTGCTGATAATGAATCAAATATGGAAAATGTCAATTCTTTCAAAGAAGTGCTATTCGATAATAGCGCTCCAACTTTGCTAAGTGATAGTGGGAGGATTTATACGAACGAAGAAAGCATTACTCTTCAAATAGAAGAAAGCTATGGAGTTCAGGAAGCATATCTTATTATCAATGGTGAACCGATCTTACCTCAAAGTAATTTTACTTTTGTGCATGGCTTAAGCCAAAATAGCTCTGCACCATTCTCGCTGTATCTTAAAGACACGGCAGGCAACATTGCAAATTATTCGGGTACTCTTTATTATGATACGCTTCCTCCAAATAATATATCCATAGATTTTGAACCTTCACCCATTGCATCTGGAACAGTTACATTCAATTTGAGTTTCTCAGATAATCTTTCAGGCATGAAAGCACTGAATGTTTACGAAAATGGCTTACTGATAGAAACAATCAATTTGTCACGCGAAGAAGTAAGCAGGATTGTGGAGTACAATCCACCGGAGAACTACGAGGGTTCAAAAACCATTAGATTTGAGATTTACGACAGAGCCAACAACAAAAGCGAAATTAGCCAGGATGTCAGCATCGACACCTTTGCACCAAGAATAAATCAATTCACTTGTGACGCTACTTTTGTGATCGATACCTACTATACCAATCAGGGTAATGTTAATGTGATATGGAATAGTGAGGACGATAATTTCCTTAAAGCAGAACTGACAAAAGGATCTGCTGCTTTTCTTGAAACACAAAGTGGCACACACAGCTTTGGTTTGGATCTCGGAATGAACAACATAAATCTTGCAATTTATGATCAGGTTGGTCATGTAACAAATGGAACAATCGCAATTATGTATGACAATCTATCTCCTATAATAAGTAATGTAGAATTTAATGGTCAATCAATTCATGAGAGCGAAGTGGCCACATCTACTTCTGGCAATAAACCACTGAGGTTTGATGTATCTGAACCATATATTGACTGGGAAAGATGTTTCATTTATGTCAATAATTCTCCTACCCTGCCTGGTGATGAGTGGGAAAAATCTGATGAGGGTGATAACACATATTCTGTTAGCATTTCGGTTAATATAGCTGTTGATTCAACAATTCAGATTGTGCTTAAAGATTATGCTGGTAACAGTAGGAAGTATGAGTTTTCCGTTGATGTTCAATAAGGCAGTTTTTCGGTTTTTGACTGAGGCGGCGATGCCGCCTTTTTTGTTTAAGAAAAAGACAAAAGATTAGCCATATATTGAAATAAATTTTTTGACCAGTATGCGTGATAATCGATTTGACAAAGACCATGGAGGTGGTTTTTACGAAAGTGGGGTTAGCCTATAACTTACCAAGAGGAACAAGGCCGGATGTCGAAGATTGGGAAGCAGAGTATGACAGCATGGAAGTTGTCATGGACATTAAAAAATCTATCGAGAGTGGAGGACATGAAGTTGTTTTAATGGAAGCTGTGCCGGAAAAATTCATTCCTGCCCTTACATCTGAAAAAGTTGATATCGTCTATAATTTTGCAGAAGGCACTTACAGTAGAGCCCGAGAAGCTCAAGTTCCTGCTATTCTTTCTTTTTACAACATTCCTTACACAGGTTCAGATGCGACAACTCTTGCAGTTTGCCTTGACAAAGCGCTCACAAAGCAGATACTTTTGACCAAAGATATCAAAACCCCACGTTTTCAGGTGATTCGATCACCGCAGGAAAAATTGAGAAAAAACATGAGATTTCCCCTAATTTTAAAACTCAATGCGGAAGGTTCTTCAAAAGGTATTTCTGAAACTGGGCTTGTACACAATTATGATGAGTACAAAAAAGAAATCGACAGGCTGTTTTCTATTTACAGCGAACCAGTTTTGGTAGAGGAATTCATCAGAGGTAGAGAATTCACTATTGGTGTTTTGCAGGAAGGAAATAAATACCATGTGCTTCCAATAATGGAGATTCATTTTAAACATGGTAAAGAATTTTACAGTTATAAGGTCAAGAAAAATTCAGATTATTATGTAGATTACACCTGTCCAGCAAAGATCGATCCTATGTTGGAAAGAAAGCTGAAAAACATGGCAGTGAAGATCTGTAAAACCCTCGAGATTAAAGATGTAGCGAGGATGGACCTGAGGGTTTCTCAAGAAGATAACAATCCATATTTTCTGGAGATTAACCCACTTCCAGGTATGGCAAGAGGTTTTTCTGATTTACCAAGAATAGCAGAAGTTGCTGATTTGACTTATGAAGAACTCGTTCTTCATGTCCTTGAGAATGCTGTAAAAAGAAGTGGGTTAGTACAAGATGCATCTTTAGTTCAATGGGGGTGATAATTGGTGGACCCCAGGAATTACAGAAAAATCGCGGTTATCGGTGCAAGTAAAAACAGAGAAAAATATGGCAATAAAATTGTAAGAGATCTGCGCTCGAAAGGATTTGAGGTTTATCCAGTTAACCCCAAGAGTGACATTATCGAAGGATTGAAATGTTTCAAGAATCTTGAGGAGCTTCCGAAAGATATAGAGCTTTTAGTTTTTGTTTTACCACCAGATCAGGGTTTGGAGGAAACACAAAAAGCCCTTAATCTTGGATTTAAAAGACTTTGGTTTCAACCGGGTGCAGGCTCGAAAGACATCGAAAGCTTTTTGAAAAACAACGATGCAGAATATTCAATGGGTAAGTGTATAATGATTGAGACAAGTTTTTAACCCCCGCTCCCGGCGGGGTTTAAATTAAGGGTGGTGAAAATGGAAGGTATTTTTGAAAACATGAAAAAAAAGGCTGAAAAACCATCTCAAGAGTCTCTGGCTTTGCACACTCATTATCAGGGAAAAATTCAATTAGCTCCGAAGGTTCCTGTCAGATCGTACGACGATTTTGCCGTCTGGTACACACCTGGTGTGGCTGCAGTTTGTCAAAGTATAGTCAATGATAAGCAGGCGGTCTACGAATATACAAACGTGGGTAATGCCATTGCAATAGTGAGTGATGGAACGAGAGTTCTCGGATTAGGGAATATAGGGCCACAAGCAGGATTGCCTGTCATGGAAGGCAAAGCACTTCTTTTTAAGTATCTCGGCGGTGTTGATGCTATACCACTCTGCATAGGAACTAAAAATATTGATGAAATAATTCAGTTTTGTAAATGGATTTCGCCGTCTATAGGGGGTATCAATCTCGAAGATATTGAAAATCCGAAATGTTTTATGTTACTTCAAAAACTTCAGGAGGAACTTTCTATTCCGGTATTTCATGATGACCAACAGGGGACCGCAACAGTTACACTTGCTGCTCTTATAAATGCCGTTCGTGTGGTTAAAAAAGATTTGAAAGAAATTCGTATCGCTTTGATAGGAGCCGGTAGTGCTAATTACGCACTTTTAAAACTCCTTGATAGAATAGGGATCGATTTGGGAAAGATAATTGCCTGTGATGTAAATGGTGTAATAACTAAAGACAGAGCAAAGAATTTTGACCAGATAACTAAAAATTTATGGCTCAAAACGAATGAAGAAAATGTCTCAGGAGGCGCGGAAGAAGCTTTAAAAGGTGCAGATGTGTGTATAGCCTATTCAAAAAGTGGACCCGGGGTGATAAAACCAGAATGGATAAAAACAATGAACAAAGATGCCATCGTTTTTGCAGGAGCCAATCCTGTTCCGGAGATCTGGCCCTGGGAGGCAAAGCAAGCGGGTGCGAGAATAGTCGCAACAGGCAGAAGTGATTTTCCAAACCAGGTGAACAATTCTCTTGGTTTCCCAGCCATTTTCAGAGGGGTGCTCGATGTCAGGGCAACAAAGGTAACAGATGAAATGTGTGTGGCTGCAGCTCAAGCTATTGCAGATTTTGCTTATAAAAAGGCGATACACGAAGAATACATAGTTCCGACAATGGAAGAAGACCAGGTTTATGTTGAAGAAGCGATTGCAGTTGCGAAGAAAGCTATCGAGCAGGGTGTTGCACAAAAGCCTTTGAGCGATCAGGAACTCAGGAAAAAGATCGAAGAAAGAATTAAAGCTGGAAGAATTATGGAAAGAGTTCTTGTGAATGCAAATGTTATCAAACTTCCGTAGGAAATTTTCTCATGGATGGGATATTTTTAGCAAGAAAGATAATATAGTATCCAGGAGATCAAAAGGTTCTTGTGATCTCCTCCCGCTTCTAAAGGAGCGGGCTTCCTGCCTTACAGAAGCTTTCGCCTCTCCACAGGCTTAAGTCCGGAGCGGCCCACCCTTACAGCGTGGATATCCAAGCTATTTCTTAGTATACTCTCTTTTTTCCTATTTTTATCAGGTATCTATCCTGCCTTTCATTTCACATGTGGGCTTTCTCGGCGGGGGACCGTAAATAAGTAATTCAATCAAATCAGCAAAACAGCGGCAGTACTTGATAAGTATCACATCTCCGCGAGATATTCAGATGCACTCCCGCATGATATCCTCGCAAGCTTTTGACGAAGATAGTGCATAAAAAGCGATAATTTTTGCACAAAAAATATCTTTATAAAATCTCTAATCTACTAATTTTGAGGGAAGGCAGCAATTCCTCTCACGATTAAAATCGCAGGCTTCCCTGACACACCACTCGTGAACAGCTGGAACTTAAAAATAAAGTCTGCCATTTTCAAGAAAAAATACTCTTTCACACAACCTTGATAATTGTTCTTTATCATGCGATACAACGATAATATTCGTTTTTTCTGATGTTTTCAATACGAAATTTTCAACCATTTGTTTGTTAGTATCATCGAGGTCTGATGTCGGTTCATCTAAAAGTACAACCTTCGGTTCAAAAACAAAGCCACGTGCTATGCATACCCTTTTTGCCTGCCCTCCAGAAATTTGCCAGGCCTTTTTTTCGAGAATATCCTGAATAAACAATTGCTCGGCAATTTTACAAACTTTTTCCTTTATTTGCTCATTTGACAATTGCCTGATTTTCAATGGATAGGCGATGTTGTCAAAAACACTTTTTCTGAATAACACGGGGTGTTGTGGAACATAAGTGACAATCTTTCTCAATCTTTGAAGGCCCTCATTGCTTACATCTTCCCCCATGAATCTGAAGATTTTCCATCTTCCAGTGTATAAAAAGGCAAGATTGAGAAGAAAAGTTGTCTTGCCACTTCCTGATGGTCCAGTTATACCGACAATGCCATTTTCGATTTCAAATTTCTCTATGTACAGAGTGAACTTAGAATCGTAGCTGAATGAGAGGCCGTCAATCTCGTACAACATCATGAACTCTCCATATATTTGATATAAATATGACTACCCAGTTGATGGTAAATGCGATGCACAAAAGTACTATCCCGGAAATAATGGCTGATTCAAACCTTCCCATGTTTGTGTAGAGAACAATCGACGTTGTTAATATTCGTGTTTTTCCGGAAATATTTCCACCAACAATCATAACTGCACCAACTTCGCCGACAACTCTTCCAAAAGCCGTCAATATTGCATTGATTACTCCGGCAAAAGATTCTTCAAGTATACCCATCATTTGTTGAAATTTATTTGCACCGAGTGTTTTCATGATAATCCTGAGTTTTTCATCCACTTTTGAAAAATGAGAATAACATACTGAAAAAATAATAGGGATTGCTATCAAAACCTGCGCGAAAATCATTGCAGCCGAGGTAAAAAGAAGGTCCAAGTTCCCCATTGGACCATTTCTTGATAGAAGGAGATAAACGAGTAAGCCTATCAAGACAGGTGGAACACCCGTCAGGGTCTGGAAAGTCAGTACAACGGTTTTTTTGAATTTGAATGAGAAAAAATCAACAACCAGTGCTAAAGGCACTGCAATTACAGTTGATATCAAAATGGCGGATGAATTAACATATATAGATCTCAGAGATATTTCGGCGATTTCATTCATCTTGGCCTGAATAGAAGATTGAACAGTTTCGTGTTATTTACAGAATAACTTTCAATCATCTTTAAAGTTGAAGGATCGAGAATAAACCTGACAAAATCAAGAGCGCCTTCATAATTAATTTTATTGCTTTTGTTAGGATTTACAACTATTAAGCTGTAAATATTTAAGAGTTTTTGATCGCCTTCAAAGAAGATTTTCATATCAAGCCTGTCTTTTAGAGAAAGAAAAGTCGATCTATCAGTTAGAGTAAATCCTCTTTTCTCATCTGCAATCAAAAGAGTTTTTGCCATACTTTGCCCTGCCTTTATATACCATTTTTCATTTTCCGGAACCAGATTTGATAATTGCCATATCTGCTTCTCTCTTTTATGAGTACCGGACTCATCTCCTCGAGATACAAACATAAGTTTATTATCATATATATATTTGAAAAACTCCTCCACATTTTTGAAAGCTGGTAATTCAATTTCTTCTGGACCAACAATGATGAAATCATTATACATGAAACTCACTCTTAAGATTCCATGATTTTCTTTCATAAATTGTTCCTCGTCCTGTGGGGAGTGCACGAGCAGAACGTCTGCATCGCCCCTTTTTCCATATTCCAGAGCCATTCCTGTTCCGACAGCAATGATAGATAAGGTATGCTTGTATTTTTCTTCGAAAACCGGCTTGAGAAAATCTAAGAGTCCTGTATTGTAAGCACTTGTCGTTGTTGCAAGGATCAATTGTCTGGCTATCACGAAAGAACTCAGTGCTGTCATGAGAAAAATTATCAGACGTCTCATTAATTTCACTCCCTTTATCCACCCTGCACCCATCTGGATAGATATTCTTTTACCTGTTTTTCATCGTGCAAGCGTTTATTAGAATTGTCGGTTGTGATATATAGATCAGTTCCAAGGTATAAAGTTGGGTATATATTCAAAGAGGGTGAAAAAGCATTTGGATCGTAATGAATGCCCACGATTTTTCCGATAAAGAATGTGTGATCGCCGGTGTTTCTGAAATCAACTAATTTACACTCGTAGACGGCATAGCTGTCTTTCAAAAAAGGTGCTTTCACATTTCTACTCTCTGACAGATCTATTTCGAAAACATTCACCTTGTCAATATCCCTTCCAGATGTTTTTCCGAAAAAGGCAGCTAAACGGCTCTGTTCGAATCTCAGAAAATTTACAGTGAATTCCTTGGAAACAAGAATTAGATCGTGTGTAAAGCGTTTTGGTGAGATAGATATACCATAAAGTGGAGGATTGTGAGAAAGCTGTGTATGCCAGGCAGCAGACATGAGATTAACTCTTTCTTCGTGTTTGGAACACACAATAGCAACATTTGCTGGATAGTGGAAATTATATTTATCCAAGTTTTCGATAAAAACCACATAACTCACCTCCCTATGACATGTAAAAGAATGTTCTCATCTATTATTTTTGAAAGGACGAATTTCGAAAAATCCTTGCCAGTACTGGACAATCTTAGACTTTCCTGATCATAAATCAAATATCCATTCAGAATAGATGTTAATTCATCTATTTTCAATTCAGGTGACAACTGCATCAATTTATCAATTTTTATTCCGTTTGAAAGTCTCAAACCCATGAACAGAGTTTCCTTGAGCTCGTCTAATGGTGAGTTTTCCTTGAAGTACTCGAAAGCAAATTTACCGTTTTTCAAGCATTCCATATACAATAATATGTTCGAACTGTTCACATATCTCTTTAATCCAATATGTCCGCCCGCAGAAACCCCAATTCCTATGTAATCTTCATTATTCCAGTATTTCAAGTTATGTTTGCATTGATAGCCTGGATAAGCAAAATTTGATATTTCATATCTTTCATATCCATTTTCCAAAAGTGCGCTTATGAAACTCTCGTGATGATCGGCTAACGTATCTTGGTCTAAAAATTCCTGCTTAGATTCGAGTATATAAACAGACACATGTTTTGGATTGTATTCGTTGATAACTTTCAAATTATTCCAGATTGTTTGTTCACTTTCAAATGGCAAACCAATTATGAAATCTATATTGATATTTTCAAAATAATTCATAGCTTCCCTGCATGTTTCTCGAAATTCAGAAACCGAATGGCGTCTATTTACTGCTTTCAAAACAGTATCGTCAGCCGCTTGAAGACCCATGCTGATTCTGTTCACACCGAGATTTCTCAGTTCGTAAAAATATCTGAATTTTGGGTTGATTTCTACCGTTATCTCTGGATCACACAAATTGAAACTTTTGCTGATTGTGTCAAAAGTTTTCTCAAGATATTTCAATGGAATATCACTTGGGGTACCACCACCAACATATATACTGTTCAGCGAAACTTTACCAACATACTGACTCCAAATAGTTATTTCTTTCAAAAGGCTTTCAAAGTAATCTTCTACGAGCGAAAGATCTGTGTAAGAGACAAAGTCACAGTAATTGCATCTATCTTTACAGAAAGGTATATGCACATACAGTCCGATATAATCAGAATGATACACTCATTAACACCTTCCTGGTGGTGAGAATCAAATTTGCTTTAAAATCTGTTGCAAAAAGTTCCATTTTTATTCCCGGGTAGATCGAATCTGTTTTCACAACAGCAAATGGATTTAAAAACACAGAAGATTCTTTCAAAACAATGCGATGCCTGAATGAAACGAAGCCAGCCAATCCGTCCATCCAGCCTATCCCCATGAAAAGACCTTCTTCTCCGGTTTGGCCAACTGTATAGGGATAAAACCCAGGGAAAATGCCATCATCGATTCTGTATACACCAAACTCCCTGTCTTGAAATCTCAGATAAACTCTGCTAAACCCAAAAGAAACAGATCCAATTCTTTCATAATCACTAAAACTCAATGTATTTTTTCCTAAGAAAAACTTTTGGTTGATCTGACATTGCATATAATTGATATCCGGGCTTAGAACCACGTTTACTGTATAGTCACCCGGTGTGACCCCGTAGATATTTACTCCCATCTTCAAAAAAATTGTCCAGCTATTGCCCAGAGTTCCCCCTATCCTAAACGAAGAATCTGAAGATTTGACCTTAAGAAAGCCGAGTTTGGCATAAGTTGATCTGTTATCTTCGAATAAAAAACCAACTTGAAAATCGTTTTTACTCAATTTGATCAAAAGATTTCCAACATCTATGAAATGATGTATCTGATTTGAGATATCAAGCTCTATCATAAAACACATTGTACTTATTGAAAGGAACAGGAAAACGAGAATTTTTTTCAGATCTATCACCCCAATATCTGTTTAATTATTTTATTTACCACTTGAGGATTAGCTGCACCCTTAGTTTCTTTCATAACTTGACCGACAAAAAATCCTATAACCCCAGTTTTACCGGATTTATATTGATCCACAGCTTTAGGATTATCTTCTAAAACTTTCTTTACAATGTTCTCTAACAAATTCTCATCGCTTATTTGCTTTAAACCTCTTTCCTTTATAATTTCGCCTGGCATCTTGCCTGTTCTGAAAACTGTGGGAAATACTTCTTTGGCTATTTTCATCGATATTTCACCTTTTTCCATCAATCTGAACAGCTCGCACAGATGAGCAGGTGTAATAGTGATGTTTTCCGATTCGAGCGACTTCATCTCTCTGAGCATCTCTGTCATTATCCAGTTGCTGATTTCCTTGGGTTTATCTATTTCTCTGACGCACGCTTCATAGAAATCAGCTATTTCTTTATTCATTGCAAGCACCGTTGCGTCATACTTTGGAATACCGTACACGCTGACAAAACGCTCGATCTTCTCATCTGGAAGTTCTACCAGAGATCTTTTTATTTCTTCTATTCTTTCTACTGGAACAATCACCGGTGGTATATCAGGTTCTGGGAAATATCTGTAGTCACTTTCTTCTTCTTTCCCTCTCATGGAAACAGTCATCTTGGTTGCTATGTCCCAACCTCTTGTTTCTTTTTCGACGTCTTCATTATTCTTTAGAGCTTCTATTATTCTTTGCTGTTCATATTCCAGAGCTTTTTCGATGAATCTAAAAGAATTCATATTTTTGACTTCGACTCTATTGCTCTGTAAGTGAGCCGATTCGTCATAAATGGATATGTTTGCATCACACCTCAAGGCACCTTTTTCCATATCTCCGCTGCTGACTTCAAGATATCTCAAGATTGATCTGAGTTTTTCGACAAATATTCTCGCTTCCTTAGGAGAAGACAAATCAGGCTCAGTAACTATTTCAACCAGAGGAACCCCGCACCGATTCATATCTACCAGAGAATACTGCGCCTGGGTTATTGAATCGCCTTCATGTATCAGTTTTCCGGCATCTTCTTCGATATGTAATCGCCTGATACGTATTCGCTTTGTCTGACCATCGACATCTATATCCATGTAACCTGAGGTAGCTATCGGGTAAAAATACTGCGTTATCTGATATCCCTTAGGCAGATCTGGATAGAAATAATTTTTTCTGTCAAACCTTGAGTATTCATGTATATTGCAATTAAGGGCAAGTGCAATTTTGATTGCGTAATCTATCATGGCTGAATTCACAGTTGGCAGTGCGCCTGGTTGTCCTGTACAGACTGGGCATATGGCAGTATTGGGAGGAAGATCAAAGACATCAGCCCTGCACGAACAAAAAGCTTTTGTTTTCGTCATAAGTTGAACATGTATTTCTAAACCTACTATTGTTTTAAAACTCATATTCTCACCACCGGGAGAGGAATTCTACCATTTATATTGTATGGAGAATATTTCTCAAATGTCCTGGCAATTGCGAGAACCTTAGGGTCATCGAATCTTCTACCCATTATTTGCAATCCCACAGGCAAATTTTTAGCAAACCCAAAAGGCACACTTATTGCTGGTAAACCAGATAAATTGGCTGGTATGGTGAAAATATCCATCAAATAGTAAGTAAGTGGATCAGCGACGGATCCAATTTTAAAAGCAGGAGATGGAGAAGTTGGCGTTAGAATAGCATCGAAATCTGCCAGCACTCTGTTTAAATCATCAGATAGAAGCTTTCTTACTTTTTGTGCTTTGCCAAAATAGGCCTCATAATATGCCGCGCTCAGGGTAAATGTTCCTAAGAAGATTCTTCGACGAACTTCTTCCCCAAACCCTACATTTCTTGTTTTCATATAAGTATCCATTAATCCTGGTTCTTCTATTCTTAAACCATATTTGACCCCATCATAGCGTGCTAAGTTGGAACTTGCTTCTGCAGGTGCAATAATATAATATGTTGCAACGGCGTATTTCATTGTTGGAATTTTTACTCTGCTAACCTTTGCTCCGAGTTTTTCAGCTATTTTCAGGGCTTCTTCGAACCTATCAGATACTTCCCTATCAAGTTGTTCATATTTATAAACTTCCTCTGGAACAGCGAATTTCATTCCACTAATACCATCTTCTATATGGGTTAAGAAATCGAGTTTTTTACTGACAGTCGTTGAATCCATGGGGTCTTTTCCGGCTATGACTTCCATTATCAGTGCAGCATCTCGAACCGATTTTGTCATGGGACCTATTTGATCCAGCGAAGAAGCAAATGCTACCAGACCATATCTTGATACCAGTCCATAAGTTGGCTTGAATCCAACTATTCCACAGAAGGCGGCCGGTTGCCTGACAGAACCTCCTGTATCACTTCCAAGGGCTGCCACAACTTCACCACTTGCAACGGCGGCTGCTGATCCTCCACTACTTCCACCCGCTACATAATCGAGGTCCCAGGGATTGCGAGTGACGAAAAAAGCCGAACGTTCTGTGCTGGAACCCATGGCAAATTCATCCAAGTTGGTTTTCCCAACAATTGCGAATCCGTAATTTTTCAACCTCTTCACGCAGGTGGCATCATAGGGGGGAATGTAGTTTTCCAGCATCTTGGAGCCGCATGTTGTCCGAATATTTTTCGTAGTTATATTATCTTTAACGGCTATCGGAATACCTTTGTACGGGCCTTCCAGCTCCTCCTGCTTATCCACCACTGTTATAAAGCTTTTTACAGCACTATCAATACACTCAATTCTTTCAAGCGACAGATTTATTAGATCGCTCTCTTTACTTAAACAATCTTCTATTGTCATCTTTTCAAACAATCGTAACGACCTCCTTCAGTAGTAATATTTCCTCCTCCTAAAAAATCCATAGAGCATACCTACTGCGAATCCTCCGATATGAGCCCAGTAAGCTACGCCGGAATTCACAGCACTATCAAAGAGCCCGCTGAGCAACTGAAAGATAAACCAGACAAATAGGTATGTTGCGGCAGGAATGGCAATTAGTGCAGGAAGAAAAAATAATGGCACGAAAGATACTATTCTTGAATAAGGAAATAAAACGTAGTATGCCCCCATTACCGCTGATATAGCTCCGGATGCTCCTACCATTGGAAGCTGAGAATTGATGTTAAGCGCAAAATGTGTAAGAGAAGCTAAGATTCCGCTCGATATGTAGAAAATGAAAAATCTTATGTGCCCTAAATTGTCTTCGAGATTATCTCCGAAGATAAAGAGAAACCACATGTTACCAATCAAGTGCGACCAACCACCATGGACGAACATATGGCTTATGAAAGAAATCCATTTGGGTGAAAAGAGTTCAATTCCTGTTCTCAGTTGCCATATTTGCGCCCACTTTTTGGAAGTTATACGTGCTGGCACAATGCCAAAATTGTACAAAAATTTGATCGATTCAAATCTCGAAAGTGATTCTTGATACAAAAACACAGCAACATTAACTGCTATAATTATGTAAACTATATAAGGTTTTTTTCGGCTCGGAATAGTATCGTATAAAGGAAACAAGAAACCACTTCCTTTTTGTGAGTCTTTTGTTTCTTAAATTTTATCATAGAATCTTTTCGATAATTCCAGCACCGATAACAATATCTCCTCTGTAAAAAACCGCTGCCTGACCTGGAGCTACAGCAAAGACAGGCATAGTTGTCTTAACGATCGCTTGGTGATTTTCAAGTGATACTTTGCACGGTACCTCAGTTGAATTTTTTCTCACTTTTACTGTTGCCTCAAAATTTTTGTCTATATCAACCAGAAGGTTGAAATCTATTACTGAGAATTTATCACTTTGAACATCTTTTTCATTGCCGACAATTAACGCGTTTCGATCAGCGCAAATTCTGGTTACATAAACCCTTTCACCTGCCGAAACACCTATCTTCCGTTGCCCAATTGTATAGTTGATCAATCCAGTGTGTTCGCCAATTTTTTTGCCATACTTGTCAAAGATTGGACCAGATTTTATTTTTATTCCTTGTTCCTCAAAAAAACGTTTTTGATCTCCATCTGGTATAAAACACAGATCCTGGGATTCTGCTTTACTATGAACATGGATACCGGCCTTTTTTGCAATATCTCTTATTTCATCTTTTGTTTTATCTCCATTTGGAAAAACAATCTTTTTCAGTCTTTCTTTTTCAATTGATGCTAAAAAATAAGATTGATCTTTTTCTTTATCAAGAGCTTTGAGTAACTTTCCATCTACAACTCTTGCGTAATGACCACTTGAAATTACATCTACACCATCTTCAATCATTAAATCCATCAAATAACCAAATTTTATAAATCTATTGCAGAAATAGCAAGGATTAGGAGTTCTTCCTCTGGTGTATTCTTGAAGGTAGTAGGTTATTATCTTCTCTTTGAAGATTTCATGCAAATTTACGACTTTCAAAGGCACACCTGCTGTTTTTGCTATTAGTTTTGCATCCACAGTATCAGAAGGTGAGCAACAGATCTTGTGTTTTACCTGCCTGTTGAGAAAAAATTCATCTTTCATGGTTTTCATATGGTAGGCAACTATCTCATACCCTTCATTTTTTAATTGATAAAGTGCAACAGCACTGTCTACTCCTCCACTTAGCAAAATTCCTATTTTCACTTCGATTCCTCCTATCACTTCAACCTTTCCTGTGCTAAAATGAGAGCGTGTTACCACAGCTTGAGAGGGGGATTTAATGAAAAAACTCCTTTTTGTCGTTGTTTTTCTGGCCATTTTTTCGTGTGGCTTTTCAAAAAAAATAGTAGTTGCTACTGATATAGATTATCCTCCATTTACTTATATAGATCAAGATGGGAAACTAATTGGAATAAGCCAACAACTGTGGACATTGTTTTCTGAAAGAACAGGTATAGAAGTAGAGCTTATACCTATGAACTGGAGTGAAGCTCTCGAAAAAGCAAAAAGATCCGAAGTGGATGTTCTGGATCTTGTTTTCATGACGCAGGAAAGAAAGGAATTTTTAAATTACACAATTCCTATCTACACAATTACGAGCAGCATTTATTATGATCGTGACTTACCAGCTATAAATAATCTTTCAGATCTTTCACCATACATAGTAGGCGTGAAAAAAGGTGATGCATTGTATGAAATAGCCAAAAAATCATCCTCCACTGTGCAGTTCAAATTTTATGACACATACGCTCAATTAGCTGAGGCGATAAAGAACAGCGAAATAGAAGTTTTCTTGATGGATGACATACCGGCTCAATATTATCTGCATAGATATGATTTGGTATATGAGATAAGAAAATCTGAGCCTTTCAGTTCAAACCAGCTTTACTGGGCTGTTCCAAAACCAAAATCAGAAATTTTACAGATTTTGAATGAAGGTTTAAACAAAATATCGCCACGCGAGATAGATCAGGTAGTTAATTCAATGATACCTGAAAGTCCGTCAATAAATCCAGAAATGGTAAAAACTATTTCTATCATCGCACTTTGCTTTGCCGCCGGGTTTGTTGTCTTTGCATTCATCAGCCAATATCTAAAAAAGATTGTTGAAAGATCAAAGATAGAACTTCAAAAGAGAAATGAAGAACTGAACATCTACAATGAAGAGCTGGAAGCTCAAAGTCAGGAAATCAAAGCGATAAACGAAGAATTGGAAGCAAGTTTAACTGCTCTTGAAAAAGCAAATCAGAGGCTTATGGATACTTATACTTTGATTAATGAAGTGTTCAATCTGGAAGAAGACGAGGAATCTTTCTTACAAAAGGCATTTGATCTGGTTTTCGATATGTTCCCCAAAGCATCTGCCGGAGACGTCTCGCTTTTTGATAAGGGAACATTGAGAATTGTTAAATCATATGGTTATGAAAAAGATACAATAAATTTGCTAAAATTACCAGTCAGTAAATTGAAAGTGCCAAACACAGCTGTTCTTATAAGAAATTTAAATTCACTGAGTCAGGAAAAGGTGCTCGAAAATACTTATGTGAAAGTTGGAAAGATGGCTTCTAAGCCATCACACACGATGATTGTTCCAATGAAGTTTGGAAGTGAGGTTTTGGGGAGTATTTCTTTGCACATAGTTGGTGGAACGGAGGTTTTTTCTGAACAGGATTTAAAGCTTGTAGAAAGTTTGACTAAGCTGATAGTCTCTTTTTTTCTGGTAAGAAGGTATATAAATGTTCGAGAAAAACTGCATAATCAAACAGTACTTGCACTTGTGAAAGCCCTGGAGTACTATGATGAATACACCCAGGGCCATTCTCAGCGAGTAGCAGAGCTTTGCAAAAAGATGGCCCAAAAGCTGTCATTACCGGAGAAGCAGATAGAGCTTGCGGCACTTTTGCACGATATAGGAAAAATATGTGTTCCCCAAAATATTTTAAACAAAGAAGGTTACCTAACAGATGATGAATTTAACCTCGTTAAGCAACATCCAGTTAAAGGATTTGAGTTAATAAGCGCCGTAGAGGGTATGCAAAATGTAGCGAAGATAATACTTTACCATCATGAACGTTATGATGGCAAGGGTTACCCCATGGGTTTGAAAAACGACGAAATCCCTGTTGAGTCTCAGGTGATATTTATAGCAGATAGTTTTGATGCCATGACTACGGCCCGACCTTATAGGAAGGTTCCAATGAGTTTTGCGGAAGCTTTAGAGGAAATCAAACGTTGTTCTTCAACGCAATTTAATCCAAAAATAGCAGAAGTTTTTATCGATATAATTAAAAATGATCTGGAGGTGGGAATATGAAGAAGCTGGGTTTATTGTTTCTCTCATTGTTGTTGATTCTTTTTGGTTGCGCCGAGCAACCAGCCACACCATCTGTAACGATAGAGGATCTATCGAGAGATCTGACTAATGCTATCCAGAAACTTATAGAAGGCGATTTGAATCAAATCAAAACTTACGTAAAGATCCTTTCTGGAGATGTGATAAATGTTCAAAATGATTATCTCAATCAGTTGAAAGAGACACTGGGCGAGCTTGGGAAAAGAGTTGAGTATCAGGGATATCGAGATGCATTTGAAACAAAGGCAGGAACGCCTGTTTATTCCTTTGATATAGGTATGAAGCCAGACATTGTAGATAAAGTTTATCTGCTTGATTTATTGTTTGTCGATGATGCTTATCAGTCAAAGAAAATATACACTATTCCATTTATAACTCTTAAAGATGAGGAGGATCTCAGAATTTATCTGTCAGTTATTTTCATAAGGGAAGATTTAACTATTATTTACCCCAAACCAATTTCGATGTAATTGCTTCATGTGGGGAGATTTCCCATTAAAGTTGGTTTTTTTTATAAGATTAGTTAAATATATAAGACAGTTAATGGTTACGAAATCTTTTTGTCGTACAAGTTTGCTGCTAATCTAATAAATATTGTGATATAAATGAAGAAAAAGCTTTTATTCGAGGTGATATAATGAGCAGAAGTTTTATAATAGACGGTTCTATTATATATACTAATTACAGTCAGATTATCGGTCAGAGCAAATTTGAAGAACTCCTCAGAGAGTTTGTCGATATATTAAAAGAAAAACAAAGTCCTTTGCTGAACGCGCTGAATGCATTCAAAGTAAACAGCGATTATGATGTTCATAGATTTACTGAATATCTCCATCTTCTCACCATGAGAAATATAAAAGAAATAGGAAATATCATCTATTATGTTAATCCAAAAGATTTGGAACGTTTCATAGAAGCCTTTTACACTTTCTGGCGCTCAAAGCACCGATTTATGGTACGTAACGAAAAATACGCTGAAGACTACAACAGAAGAGCGAGCATAGAATACACGGTTACCATGATAGGAGATCAGTTCAAAGCTACGATAAAAAATCTATACAGGGAACTAATGATGAATGTATCAAACACCTTCCCGACTGTAATGAGGCAACTACCCAGTGGTGCGCAGGTAATGTTTCTGATACAGGAGCCAAATGGTGAAAAGTACCGAAAAAATGAATGGGTAACGAAAATTCCCACTGTTTGGGGAGCTATTTTCGATCCGCCTGCAATATTTTACACAAAATCTAACAAAAGGCGCGGTATTTTACCAGTGGTTGAAAAAGATATACTCAGCGAAATAACACTTGATCCAAATGAATGGTACAGATTTGCTATTTATGTTGGAGATCTATTGATGTACAATTTTGTTCACGTTGAATATTTAGCCCATGGTGCCGGGTTAGCTAACCTTTTTGAACTTGCAACCCCGAAAGATCTCGAATCCAGAGAACCTGACGGTATTTTGATATTTGGCTTGCCTGCGGATAAAATACCAGGTTATAATGAGAAATGGAGAAACGGAGTAATATTCAAGGAAGAAGACGGCTATACCGGAGTAATACCTGCTTTTGACGAGAACGATTATTTTGGATATATGAAAAAAACTACTCTGACTATACACAATCTTATAAAAATTGATCGTGGCAAATTACCTATACATGGTTCCATGGCGCGTATTACCTTAAAAAGCGGAAAGAGCGTTGTTGCGATGTTTGTCGGTGATAGCGGTGCAGGAAAAAGTGAAACGCTTGATGCACTCAACAGATTAGAAGAAGTTGCACAAATTGATACAATTATTGATGATATGGGGAGCCTTGACATAATAGATGGCCATGTTGTAGCTTTTGGTACGGAAACAGGTGCTTTCGTAAGGCTTGACGACCTGCCCCCCGGATTTGCCTACTCAACCATGGACAGGAGTATATTTATGAATCCTGATCAGATTAATGCGAGGGTCATTGTTCCGTTCAACAATTACAATGAAGTAATCACCCCAACTCACATTGATTTCTTTCTCTATGCGAATAATTATACGGAAGTTCATAATGATGAAGAGCGGATAGTCTTTTTCAAAAATCCAAATGAAGCGCTTAAAGTTTTTTCTGAGGGAAAAAGAATGAGCAAAGGTACCACTTCAGAAACCGGTTTAACGAACTCATATTTTGCTAATCCGTTTGGAGCTATTCAAAGAAAAGAAGAACATCACAGGATAGCAGAGCACTTCATAAAAAAGATGTTCGAAACAGGTGTCAAAATTGGTGAAATCCGAACAATGCTTGGCGTGCAAGGGTATGAAAAAGAAGGAACTATGCTTGCCGCCAGAGCACTTTTAAAAGTTATAGAGCAGATCTGATATGCTACGTTGCTTTGATCAAAACAACCAGATATTGTTTTGGAGTTAAAGTAATATTTGTCTTAATAGTTTGATCATTGTCAAAAATGTGCTTGATTTTTTGCTCGTCCCAGGAAATGTTTTGAATCAAATAAAGTTTGTCAGATGACAAAGGTAACCGCAATTTTTTCACCCTTACTGCATCGTTGTCTGTGTGATAAAGATTTATGCTGGTTTGCTTAGCGATGTACCTGTAAAATAAATGGGATTTGTCTGTAAAATTCACTGATTCGCTGGTTGATAAAATATGTTCGATTGGAAAATTGCAGAAGAAAACCTTACCTTTCCCAATTGTATTTTCTATCAATCTCAACTCGCGTTTATCTAAGTTCTGGACTTTTACGTTATTCGGGCACTTTGAAAGAGGGGCGTAAGATTTTTCCCATATCCCGCAATGATCCGTTTTAATCACCCAGCTGTTATTTTCGAAGGAAAGAGAAATTGATTCATTCAAAGCACTGTTCAGACCATATTTCAAATTAAACTGACAGCTTGTCAACTTATCGATATTGTGAGACCAGATACCCTGTTGAAAACCACTGTTTCCCCAATAATAGCTTAGATAAAGATTTCCACCTTCGCAGACATACTCATAAAGAGCTTCCCATGTGGTGGCAAGATATTTTCTCTCACTTGGTAATATGACAAGTTTGTATCGTTTCCAGCGTTTTAAATCTGCTTCTTCTGCAAAATCAATAGAGAAACCGGCTTTCGAAGACATTGTTAACGCCTGAAGCATGTGTTTGAATGTTTCAGCTGGACTGTCGTGGCTGAATGGGTATTGAGTATTATAGTAACTCGGGACAAGAATAACTGCTTCACTATTTTCCATCTGTGAATTTCTCAGGTTTAAAACAAACTTGCTGAAGTTTTTAACTTCTTCAGCGGCGGCTTTTAAAACCCCATTTTCTCTTACAATACCAAATTTCAATTCAAATGGGTGATGTATATAGGGCTTTACTGATACAAGATCAAAGTCATTCAGACACCAGTTAATTGCTCCTGAAGCACCGGATAAGAGAGAATTTAACAGAACTTCCCTGTAGTACAGAGCTATATTCTCGTCTGAAGCTTGAGAAGATGACGCGCCAAATTCTTCAAGAAAAACTGGTAATCCATATTGTGAAACAAACCTCACTGTGAACTCGCTTAACATTGAATGTCTGTACTCGTCGGTTTCACTCAGGTACAAATGTGGGCCGAAGAAATCCACAACATTTGATAATTGCTTTAAATTAAATCCATTTTCCCCGCCAAAGGCATTCCAGCAACCATCTCCTGTGCCAACTAATCTATGCAGGTCAATTGACTTTATTGCTTCTGTCAGTGATTTAACCCACCTTATTATATTGTCTGGTGTATCGGCACTCCCATAAATAGGCATTTCATTTGAAAGAATGTAGCCGTAGATCGATTTGAAATCTTTTATCTCTGAGACCACATTTTTTACAAAATATATTTGCTGTTCAAGCATAAACGGATCACTGTAAAGATTTCTTGATTCTCTGAAAGCAATATCATGGTTTTCACCAGACATATGCCCGACGATAAACGTTGGCATTGTTTGAATACCGATATCTTCACACAATCCAAGAAATTCTTTATACCTTGCGAGATGTTTTTCACTAATAGAGTTTGGCGCGGGAAAAAATGTTGGCAAATACAGAAAACTTCTGCACAAGCTCATGCCAAGATCTTTCATTGTATGCAGCTTTTTTTATAATCTCCGGGTTGTAGTATTCATCTTCCCACATCATAAAAGCACCGCTTTTTGACCAGTAATTTGTGCCTATCAAAAATTGCATCTGATCACCTCGCAGAAAAACTTACAAGCAAAATGAAAGAACTGGCTATTGATACGCCACATACAATGGCGATTATTTTCCATAATAAAGACCAGCTTTTTCTCGAATAATAAGCAGGTCTTGGGGAAAGCAAATATCCAAGAAGCATGCCGAGAGCAAAACCACCAACATGAGCGGCATTGTTGATGCCGCTGCCTGGTATGAACCCGTAAATTATGTTAAACAAAATCATTGGCAACAAGGCATAGCCAGTAAATTGTTTCATGAAAAAAGGTGTGTCTCGCCTGAAACCAAGAGAAAATAATATCCCTACCAAACCAAAAATAGAACCGCTCGCCCCTACGGAGATTGCCCTATAGTAAAAAAGATGTGTTGCGATATTGCCGACAACCCCTGTTGCAAGATATGAAAAGATAAATTTTTCTGGGCCGTAAACAGATTCAACGATTGTCCCAAAATAAAAAAGGGCATAAGAATTGAAGAGCAAATGAAGCAACCCGCCATGCACAAATATAGCTGTTATAAGCCTGTACCATTCTCCATCACTCACCAGAGGACCGTACTGAGCGCCAAATCTTATGAATAGGTATGTTTGACTGCGGAAAGCTGACAGATTGCCAGCAAAAAACATCACAATAGCTATTAAAACATTAACTGCTAAGATGATGTGTGTTATTTTCAACGTTCTCACACTGCGGCACCTCCTGTGTCCATTATAAACTACCACAAAAAAGAAATACTTGAAAAGAATCCTTGTCTATGGTATAGTTACATTAAACCTATTGCAGGGGGGAAAAGTTATGTGGCGAAAAGCATTTTTGGTTGTACTAACATTTTTAGCGGTTTTGAGTTTTGCTAAGACCCCAAAAGATACTCTTGTTATAGCAGGCAACACAGAGATATTTATTACTCTTGATCCGGCTGTCTGTTATGAAACATTTGCATCTGCGGTGGTAGAGGCAGCATACGCTGGACTTGTAAAAATTGAGCCTGTTAACGGTGTTTTTACACCTGTACCGGAGCTTGCTGAAAAATGGGAAGTTGTAAATAAGGGTGATGTTACCGAATGGATTTTTTATTTAAGAAAAGGTCTGGTATTTGCCAATGGAGATCCATTGACGGCAGAGGATGTTGTTTTCTCTTTCAAAAGGGCTCTGACTATCAATAAATCTCCGGCATGGTTATTCAACGAACTTGGTTTAACAGCTGAAAATATGGAACAAACAATCGTAAAAGTTGATGATGGCACCGTGAAATTAGTTACCAAGCCCCTTGCCCAGAGCATCGTACTTTCAATACTCTCCGGTCCGTGGGCAGGAGTTGTGAACAAAAAGGTTGTACTTGCGAACGAAGTAAATGGTGACCTCGGTCAAACATATTTGACTGATAAATCGGCTGGTGCTGGTCCATACCAGGTTATAGAATGGAAGCGTAAAGAGCAGGTTGCGATGCAGGCAAATTCAAGATACTGGCGCGGCGAGCCAACATTGAAGAGAATCATAATAATGGATGTTCCGGAAGAAACAACGCAATTCTTGTTAGTACAAAAAGGTGATGTAGATGTAGCATGGAATATAACACCAGAACAAGCCGCACAGCTCAGAGAAACAAAGGGAGGACCTGTTAGATTGATTGTAACTGCCTCTCAATCAAATGAGTATGTAGCCATGAATGCCCAATGGGGACCGTTTAAAGACGAACGCGTCAGGCTTGCCATAAAATACGCTATTGATTACGATGCGATCATAAAATCAGTCAGAAGAGGTTTTGCAATTCTCAACCAAAGTTTCATACCTATCGGATATCTTGGTTTTTCAAACAACAACCCATTTAAGAGAGATGTGGAAAAAGCAAAACAGTTGCTGGCAGAAGCAGGATACCCGAATGGGTTTGAAGTTGAGTTGTTGACCAATACAACAAATATTCGTCAGAATGAAGCCGTGGTAATCCAGGCTAATCTTGCAGAAATAGGTATTAAAGCAAATATTTCCCTGATGCCCGCGTCGGAAATGTACGCAAAATACAGACAACAGGGCACACAAATAATCGTCGCTGGCTGGGGAATAGATTATCCCGATACAGATAATCTGGCTAAACCTTTCGCTGATTACAGAGTAAAACAACTTGCGTGGCGAAATATGTGGTATGATGATTATGCAGCAGATCTTGCAGAAAAGGCAGGATTAGAAATGGATAACAATAAGCGTGTCGAGATGTACAGAGAACTTGAGAAATACTGGATGGAAAAGGGTCCATTTGCGATGCTTTATCAACCAGTCAATTACTGGGCAGTCAGTAGCGATGTCGTGGGTTTTGAAAAGGCAGGAGAAGGTTACAGTTTGATTTTTGATTTCACTAAAATTTCCAAGAAATAATACTTTAAGTACAAAAGGTGGTGGGGAATCCCGCCACCTTTTATTTGAGATTTTGGGAGGATTTTTCAGAAGATGAAGCTTACATCTTTTATTTTAAAAAGACTGTTGCTGATGATTCTGGTTCTTCTGGGTGTATCTGTAATAGTTTTTGTGGTTGCCCGAGTTATCCCAGCTGATCCTGTCGGAGCCATCTTGGGAGGAAATGCTCCACCCGATCTGATTGATGACATGAGGCATCGCCTTGGGCTTGACAAACCTTTGATAAACCAATTTCTCGATTACATGTTCGGTTTATTGAAGGGGGACCTTGGTGTATCTTTAAAGAGCAATAGACCCGTGACCACGGATATAGCTGACTTTTTTCCGGCAACACTTGAGCTTGCGATTGCTGCAACTTTCGTGTCGATTTTGCTCGGTATTACACTCGGAATTTTTTCAGCGGTGTACAGAAACAGATTCATAGATCATTTTTCGAGGGTTTTCTCAATACTCGGGGTATCCATGCCTGTTTTCTGGACAGGTCTGTTATTGCTGCTGCTCTTTTATTACAAGTTAGGATGGTTGCCAGGAACAGGGAGGTTAAGTCTTTTCACTCCAGCGCCAGATAGAATAACAGGTTTATTAATTATTGATTCATTGCTGACTCTAAACTTTGAGGCTTTTAAGGATGCTCTATCTCACATAATTCTACCGGCTGTGGTTCTGGGATATTCCGCCACGGCTTCCATTGCAAGAATTACCCGTTCGAGTATGCTCGATGTTCTCAGACAAGATTATATAAGAACTGCAAAAGCAAAAGGCATTGGCAAAAGATTGGTTATATACAGGCATGCCTTGAGAAATGCATTGATACCTGTCGTGACAATTATTGGCTTAACTTTTGGTGGTTTACTTGAAGGCGCTGTATTGACTGAGACAATCTTTGGCTGGCCAGGGCTCGGCAGGTACATTGTCAATGCGCTTTTATTTCTGGATTATCCTGCTGTTATGGGTGGTACTCTCTTTGTGGCTGTTGTTTACTCACTGGTTAATCTGGTAGTTGACATAATATATGCTGTTTTAGATCCGAGAATGCGTGTTTAGGGGTGATTTATTTGACAGATTTGAAAACAGAAACAGCTGTTTCCAAATGGAGACCGATTATAGAAGACTGGAAGCACACTTTTTATTTATGGAGACGCGCTAAATTGGCTATGATTGGAACATTTATCGTAATAGGTTTCATTCTTATGGCAATCTTTGCTCCCTTGATTGCACCATATGATCCGGTGAAGACAGATTTGCCCAGCAGATTGCAACCACCAAGTGCGCAGCACATATTTGGAACTGATCAATTCGGTAGAGATATTTTCAGTAGAGTTATGTATGGTGCACGTATTGAGGTCTGGATCATATTTCTCGTTACGGTAATCAGCGGAGCAATTGGAATAGGTGTTGGCGTGACTGCCGGATATTTTGGCGGAGCCATTGATGAAATATTAATGCGTATTACAGATATTTTTCTCGCTTTTCCACGACTTATTCTTGCGATGGCTCTCTCCGCCATGCTTGGGAGAGGTTTAACTAATGCTATAATCGCTATTTCCTTGGTTGAATGGACTGTCATCGCGAGACTTGCTCGGGCGGAGGCAATGAGGGTTAAATCCCAGCCTTATATCGAAGCAATAAGAGCCGTGGGCGCTGGTAATTTCAGAATTCTGTTTTTCCATGTTTTGCCGATGTGTTTATCGCCCGTTCTTGTTCAGTTGACATTGAGAATGGGAACGATTATTTTGACGGCTGCCGGGCTTGGTTTTCTTGGTTTGGGAGCACAACCTCCTACACCAGAGTGGGGCGCCATTGTAAGCGATGGGAGGAGTTATTTGGTACAGCAGTGGTGGATTTCAACCTTTCCGGGTTTATTCATAGCTATAGTCGTGCTCGGTTTTAATTTACTTGGTGATGGTATCAGAGATATACTCGACCCAAGACTCAGGAGGTAAATTATGAATCGAGGCTCATTACTGAATGTCAGTAAATTACGCGTGGTTTTTTATACTTACAGAGGTGTTATAAAGGCTTTAAATGGTGTGGAGCTTTGGTTGAATGAAGAAGAGCGACTTGGGATAGTCGGTGAAACTGGTTGCGGGAAATCTGTCACAGCACTTTCAATAATGCGTTTGATAGAACAACCAGGTGAGATAGTATCAGGTAATGTTTTATTTAACAATCAGGATCTTTTAAAACTTGATGAGAATGAAATGGATAAAATAAGAGGGAAAAAGATTTCTATGATTTTCCAGGAGCCAATAGCAGCACTGAATCCGGTTTTTAAAGTAGGCTTCCAGATAGCTGAGACAATTGCTCACAGCCGTGAAATAACAATAAAAGATGCATATTCTCAGGTTCCTGAAGCACTTGAGATGGTCGGACTTGATTGGCAAAGAACGAAAGATCTCTATCCGCATGAATTGAGTGGGGGTATGGCCCAGAGAGTCATGATCGCTATGGCCTTAGCAGCAAGGCCAAAGCTTCTCATAGCAGACGAACCAACTTCTGCGCTCGACGTTACCATACAGGCTCAAATACTTGAACTGCTTGATAAATTGGTCACCGTCGGAAAAAATGCGGTTATACTGATTACTCATGATCTTGGAATTGCTTCTGAATTTTGTGATCGTGTTGCTGTTATGTATGCTGGAAATGTTATTGAAGTGGCTAAGAGCGAGGAAATATTCAACAACCCACTTCATCCATATACTAAAGGATTGATTGAGTCAATACCTGTGATAGATAAAAGTAGAGACCTTAAAGGCATAGCTGGTACTGTTCCTGATTTGGTTGATCCACCGTCGGGATGCAGATTTCATCCGAGGTGCAATCGAGCTTTCGACAAATGTTCAAGTGAATTGCCATCGCTTTTAGAAATTGAACCAGATCATTTCGTGGCATGCCACCTTTACAATTAGGAGGCGTTGTTTGTGGAAACATTAGTCAAAGTTGAGAATCTGAAAAAATACTTTGAGATCAGAAAATCCTTTTTCTCAAAACCTCTGTATGTGAAAGCAGTTGAAGATGTGACTTTCCAGATACCAAAAGGTTCTATATTTGCTGTAGTAGGGGAATCCGGGTCTGGTAAAAGCACGCTTGGAAGAACTATTTTGAAGCTTATTGAACCAACGTCTGGAAAGATATTCTATGGCGGCAACGACATAAGTGAATTAACTCGCAAAGAAATGATGGAATACAGACAAAAAATGCAGATTGTCCAGCAAGACCCCTACAACTCTCTTCACCCGAGAAAGCTTATAAAAGATATCATTGGTGAGGGTTTGAAGATTCATTTCGATATGAGATCAGATGAAATATATGTAAAAATCAGGGATATTCTCGAACTTGTTGGTTTGAGAGAAGAACACATGTTCAGATATCCACACGAATTCTCTGGAGGGCAAAGACAGAGAATAGCAATAGCCAGAGCGCTTGTACTAAAGCCGGAATTTGTGGTACTTGATGAACCTACCTCTGCATTAGATGTGTCCGTTCAGGCGCGCGTCCTTGCACTTTTGAAAGAGTTGCGCGAGAAATTTTCACTCACTTATCTGTTTATAACACATAACCTGGCAGTTGTCGATTATATGGCGACGAATGTCGTTGTTATGTATCTTGGGAAAGTTATGGAGCTTGGTTCTAAAGATGACATTTTCAAAAGAGCTGCTCATCCTTATACATCTGTTTTACTTGATTCCGTACCGACTGTGGGGAGAGGGAAAAGAAAGCACTCTGTTCCACGTGGCGAAATACCTAATCCGGCAAATCCTCCAGAAGGATGTGTTTTTCATACAAGATGCCCGAAGGCACAGAGTATATGCCAGCAACAGGTTCCCGATTTTATCGAGGTAGCCCCCGGGCATTTTTGCAGATGCCATTTTTGTCGTTAAATTTTTTCCTGTTCGATTTGTTTTTCAAGGCGTTTTAGTATCAGATTTGCTCCTGCAACGCCTTTGAATGTATTGTTTTTTATTATAGAAAAAGCCACTGTTAAAACCATGTTTCCTGTAGCACGGGACTTAATAGGATCTGACACTGTCCAGTCTGTTTTGTTTTGCTTCAAGTAGTTAAAATATTTTCTGTCAGATATATTTCCTTTTTTGCCTGTGCTGGTTATAAAGTTTCCTTTTTCGTCTGCTATAAAAAATGCTTCGTAAATGTCGCCTTTAAGCTTTAAGAAGTCCCTTACTTTGGGCTCAAGGCTTGTCCAGTCAAGTTTCTGGCATTCATCAGATAAGATTAAATCACGTAAATCTTCAAGTTCTTTTACCAGCCATTTTCTTGTTCCAGTAAGCGTTCTGAGTTTAAGAGACTTTATTGTGAGAATTTCACTGCTATTCGAAAGATTCCGCGAAAGTGTGCTGAGTTGCTGAACGGCTTTGTCGGTTTCTTCCACAAAGTTGAGTATTTCACTTGCAGTTGTTGCGTTGCTGTTCACGGCGGATTCTATTTCCTGGGTAGATCGTATTTGCGAATCTATCGCATACAGAACTTCGTTCACTATATTTTTGAATTCAGAGATGCTCTCTTTTAATTGTGAAAGAGAAGAATTGAATTCTTCTCCAAAAGCCACGGTTTTTTCCACAGAATCAACAACTGTATTGCTTTTATCGATTGATTCATTAATAGTAATCTCTATATTTTTAACCTGATCAGAAATTTCCTGGGCAGATCTGTGAGATTGTTCAGCAAGTTTTCTAACTTCATCAGCGACAACAGCAAAACCACGTCCATGTTCACCAGCTCTTGCAGCCTCTATTGCCGCATTGAGAGCCAGAAGGTTTGTTTGCTCGGCTATTTGTTGAATTACTTTTACCATTTCCCCTATCCCCTGGGAAACTTTTCCGAGCCTGCCCATCGTTTGAACGAGATCATTCAGCCTTTCCTTAGCAACGAGATTTTCATGAGAAAGATCATCCACTTCTTTTTTCAACTTTAAAACATCCCGTTCAAGGTCTTCAAATTTGTATTGCATCTTTCCGGTACTTTCTTCTACCATTTTGGCGCTATTTGCAATTTCATTTGCTCCTGATGATGTCTCTTCCAGAGAAGCGGTGAGTGACTGAATCAATTCTGATATTCTTTTAGACCTCTGCGAGAGCGTGTTAGACATACTTTCCATTTGTTTTGAGGCATTGGCGAGATCTTCGGCATCTTTTTTAAGGCCATCTGAGGATATGAAGAGCTCTCTGAAAAGATTGTTTGTTTCGTCTGCCTTATCTTGAATGGACTTTACTTGAGACGGCTTTCTTCTGAGGAAATTTCTTATCAGTACAAATACGATGATGGCACAGAACAGTATAGAAGTTAACAACTGTGAGTAAGACGTCCTGAACAGAGAAAAGAGCAATCCTGCGATACTAACGAAAACAATGACTATACTCATTGTTATACCTCCTCGAAAGTTTATCGATTTTATTATATATTAGAATTGTTGTAGAATAGCTGAAGACGAAGCAGGAGGAAGAAAATGATTAGAGAATTCATCTGCGGTTTTCTCATTGGCCTGGCGAATCTTGTGCCTGGAATAAGCGGTGGAACAATTGCAGTTGTTTTGGGGATTTATGAGAAATTAATTATGGCGATTGTTGGCATCCTCAAGTTAAAATTTTCTAAGGATCAGCTGAAAATGGTTTCTTTTGTTGGCGCAGGTTTGGTCATTTCTATTGTACTCGGATCAAAATTTGTAAACTGGTCTCTAAATCATGCTGCCGGCTTCACCTACGCAGCATTTTTTGGCTTTGTTGTGGGTACTGTACCATTTCTGGCAAAACAACTTGGTAAAATTAAAATTCATTACATAGTGTTTGGAATCATTATATTCCTTTTCTTGGAATACTCCAGTATATCCTTCAACACTTCAAAATTTCTTTTTCCAGTTGTTGGTTTTATTTCAGCTTTTGCCATGGTTATACCTGGTTTGAGTGGCTCTCTTGTTATGCTTATTTTTGGTGTGTATAACGATGTATTGAGTGCAGTAAGTTCAATGAAGATAGATTTACTGTTTTTGTTTGGTTTTGGTGCAATCTTTGGTTTGATTTTTGCTTCTATTTTTATGAAATATCTCTTTGAAAAATTTCTTGTTCAGACAAGAAATTTCATTTTTGGGCTGGTGATAGCGTCACTTTTAAAGATTCAGCCATTCGATAAGCAGAGTTTTTCATTATATGGGTACCTTTGCGTGATGGTTGTTATAATAATTACGGGATTAGCCTCATTTCAACTCGCAAAATCTTCAAAACTCGAGCAGGGGTAGTTATGATATAATTTTCATTCGAAAGGAGGGGGAATAGATGAAATTTACACGTGCGATGTTTCTTATATTAATTTTGCTTTCTGCCATGACTTTTTCCAGGACTATAACTGTTGGTACCAGTGCAGATTTTCCACCTTTTGAGTACATCGAGAATGGTCAATTTGTTGGGTTTGACATGGATCTAATGCGGGAAATTGCAAAAATCGCCGGATTTGATCTGAAATTTGTTGATATGAGTTTCGATTCGCTCATTCCTGCACTCCGTGCCGGTCAGGTTGATGTAGTCGCGGCTGCAATGACAATTACTGACGAACGGAAGCAGGTGGTAGATTTTTCAATTCCATACTGGACAGCAGATCAAAGTGTGATTGTTAAATCGGAAAGTCCTCTAACTATTACCGTTCTCTTTAGCAAAGGAAAGATCGGAGTTCAGACTGGTACAACAGGTGATTTGTGGTGTACAGACAATCTGGTCAGTACAGGTATGCTCCCTGAAAAAAATTTGAAACGATATGACACCTTTGTACTTGCTCTAAGCGACTTGTTAAATGGAAATATAGATGCGATTGTCCTTGACTCGCCGGTTGCAAATAGATTTGCTGCTACAAAACCCGTCAGAGTTGTTGGAATAATAACAACAGGTGAGCAGTACGGCGTGGCTGTTAGAAAAGGGGAAAAAGAATTGCTTGAAAAAATAAACAATGCTATAAAGGTTCTTAACGAATCTGGAAAAATGTCCGAGCTTATTGATAAATATTTCTGAGCTGAGTGGGGGGTTAAACCGTAGACAAATTTGTACTGGTCATTTATTCTCTGCCTTATCTGTTTCGGGGCACACTGGTTACCATAGAGTTGACTGTTCTTGGACTGGCGGTCGGCTTGATCGTAGCAGTACCTGTGAGTTTTTCACAGATTTATGGTAACCGTGCTGCCCGCCTGTTAAGTTCTTTTTATGAAAAGATTTTGAGAAGTATACCGCTTTTAGTTTTACTCATGCTGATCTTCTATGGATTACCAGAAATAGGCATAAGACTTGACCCATTTCTGGCGTGTGTACTTGGGCTTGGTTTAAGAAGCTCGGCTTACCAATCCCAAATATTCAGAGGAGCTATATTATCAGTTGGCAAAGGTCAGACTCTCGCGGCCATGTCTATTGGAATGACAAAGATTCAGATTTTCAGATATATTGTCTTTCCGCAGGCACTTCGTTTTTCCATAGCTCCATGGACAAATGAACTCACCATAGTACTTAAAGATTCTTCCATGGCGTATGCACTTGGTGTAGTGGAACTTTTAAGACAGGGAAGCTATATTATTTCCACTACTTATGAGCCGATGGTAATCTTCATTACCTGCGCTGTAATATATTTGATCATGACATTGTTGGCCAATAGAGTTATGATGTTTCTTGAAAGGAAACTTCAAGTACCCGGTTTTGAAATCAAGGAGGTTTCGCGTTGAACAATATTGTCCTGAAGGTGGAAAACCTTAAAAAGAGTTACGGAAAAAACGAGATCCTTAAAGGGGTGTCACTTGAGGTTAAAAAGGGAGAAACTAAAGTTATAATAGGACCAAGTGGTACAGGAAAAAGTACTCTTCTTGGTTGTATAAACAGATTGGTGGAACCAGACTCAGGAAAAGTGTATCTTGATGATGAAGAGATAACATCTCATAATATTCATAAAATGAGGCAAAAAATAGGATATGTTTTTCAGGATTTTAATCTTTTCAACCATCTTACGGTTCTTGATAATGTCAGAATAGGTTTGGTGAAGGTGCAGAAGATTCCCAAGGAGGAAGCTACGAAGATTGCGATGGAACAACTTGGAAAAGTAGGTCTTTTGGAAAAAGTAAATTTGTATCCAGCACAGCTTTCTGGAGGGCAAAAACAACGTGTAGCGATAGCAAGAGCTCTTGCTATGAGACCAAGGCTGATTCTTTTTGATGAACCGACCTCGGCGCTTGATCCAGAACTGATCGGTGAGGTTCTTTCTGTTATGACAGATCTTGCTAAATCTGGAATGACCATGCTCGTTGTTACGCACGAACTTGGCTTTGCTCGGACTGTTGCTGATGAAATAATATTTATGGAAAACGGAGTTATAGTTGAACATGGACCGACCAATCTTATATTTACAAATCCTCAGAAAGAAAGGACAAGACAATTTTTAAGAAAACTGAGTGAACTTTACGGAGAGGAAAAAACAAAATGAGCTTCTGGGAAATTGCGATTTTTTCTCTTCCAAAGTTACTCAATGGCCTTGTTACAACTTTATATATGACATTATTTGCTGCGATAACAGGATTTATCATGGGAATCATTTTGTGCGTGGGTCGTATCTATGGAAGAAAAATAATCAGATTTATTTGCGCAGGTTTTATAGAACTAATTCGCGGTACGCCAATGCTTGTTCAATTATTTATCCTTTACTATGGTCTACCAGTCTACGGAATAAGGCTCACTCCTTTAATGGCGGCTTTAATTGGGTTTTGTATAAACAGTTCTGCTTATCAGGCAGAATATATTCGCGGAGCCATACAGTCAATCGGGTCAGGACAAATGGTTGCTGCTCTATCAATAGGAATGACAAAATGGCAGGCTGTGAGGTTAATAATCCTGCCCCAGGCATTGAGGAGAGTTATACCCGCATGGACTAATGAGTTCATATATTTGCTGAAATATACATCGATGGCTTATATAATAGGAGCACCAGAGATGATGGCTCAGGCAAAATTTATTGCAAGCAGAAATTTTGAATTTTTCAAAGTATATCTCCTTACTGCTTTTATTTATATAGCTCTGGTGTGGCTGGCAACAGTTCTTTTCTCAAAACTTGAAAAAAGATTGCAGATTCCCGGTACTGTGGTTGGAGAAAGGTAGATCAGGACAAAAGTTCTTTTAAAATCTGTGGCTCTATTCTAAAAAATGATCCCCTTCCCTGCAGAAAATGGTGTTTTTCAAAAAGATGTATAGAAAGATCACTAAGCGTTAATTGAAGATTACTGCCGATTTTTTTAATAACAACCACCCTTTTCCTGAAAATACCATCTTTAAATGGGCATGGGATAAATCCTCTCGCTTCGTAAAGCTGAACCTCCCATTTGTTTCTTACAATCACAGATTCTCCAAGGCCCTTCAAAGCTTCATTCATCATTTCTTTCATCCATCTGGAAACTTCTTCAAAGCTCAGGTTAAATCTGGCCATCAAGTTTTCATCGGTTTGAATTATATCCGCAAGATTTCTACTATCTTCTCCCAGAAAACCCATAGAGCTTATAACACCTGGTTGCATGTTTTTTTGAGCTTCGATGTATTCAGGAGGCATTTTCATAACCTCACCCCTTATTATGCAAATTTGTCGTAATATATTTTTCCTTCCGGAATGTTGTTTTTTTTCATAACATCAACGCAGGCATTAATCATTCCCGGACTTCCACACAGATAGCCCTCCAAAGGTCTCGATTTATCAATTTTATCTTTCATATATTTGTCCAAAACCTCTGTTATCAGACCTACATCTTTATTCCATTGATCATCAGGGGCTGGATTTGAAAGTGCTGGTACAAAATGAAATTTATCCCATTTGCCTTCCAGATCCTCGAAAATTTCAACATAAAAGAGATCTTTTAACGATTTCGCACCAAAAAAATACCAGATTTCTCTGTTATTTATATTTTTTTCATATAGATCAAAGATTATAGATTTTATCGGTGCCATTCCGGACCCACCAGCTACACAAATCATGGTTGCATCTGTGTCTCGAACGTAGAACTCACCGAAAGGCCCGGTTATCTCAACCTGCTCGCCTTCTTTCATGTATTTATGAACATAAGTTGTCGCAATGCCCCCGGGAACCAATCTTATTAAAAGTTCTATTCTATCTTTCTGGCTTGGAACGGAAGATATAGAATAAGCTCTTTGTGTTGTCTGTGTTATTTTCTCATAAGGTGGAATCGAAAGTTGTATATATTGACCAGCCTTAAAATCGATAGATGGTGGATCTATCAATTTCAGTGTGAGTTCTTTTATATCGTATGTTACATTTCTTATTTTCTCGACAATGGCTTTGAATTTCTTTGCAAACAACAATTCCTCTGGTATTTCTATTTCAATATCTTTTTTCACTTTTATTTGACACGATAACCTTATGTTCTCTCTAATCTGTTCTTTCGTCATGTAAGGTGTTTCTGTTGGCAAATAAGGTCCTACATCTGAAAGTACCTTTACTTTGCAAACACCACAACTTCCTCTCCCCCCACATGCCGATGGTATGTATATCTGTTGTGAGGCCAGTGTAAAAAGTAATGGCGCTCCTCCTTTAACAGTAAGGGTTTTTTTCCTGTTTATGGTTATTTTCACATCACCGTAATTGTTGACAATGCTATCCAATATTACGATAACAGAAGCAAGCAATGAGCTTACCAGGGCAATTATGAGTGGAGCTGTTAAAACATGCATTTACTTCACCTCACTGAACTTTTATCATTCCGGAAAAACCCATGAATGCCATAGCCATTATGCCTATTGTTATAAAAGTCAGCCCGTTACCTTTCAAGCCTGCTGGTGCTGGTGCATTGTCTGTTTTTTTCCTTATTGCTGCCAGCAAAACTATTGCGAGCCACCATCCCAAGCCCGAACCCAATCCGTAGAACAGAGACTGGATTAGCGTGTATTCTCTTATTTGCATGAACAAAGTTACACCGAGTATTGCACAATTCACTGTTATCAAAGGTAGAAAGATCCCCAGGTTCAAGTACAAAGTCGGAGAAATTCTATCTATGATCATTTCCATTATCTGGACCACAGCAGCTATAACAATTATGAAGATAATATATCTGAGATACTCCAGTTCAAAAGGTACAATTATGTAATGATAAACGAACCAGTTGATCACAGTTGTGACAGTCATGACAAAACTAACAGCCATTCCTAAACCGTTTGAGGATTTCAAATCTTTGGATATTGATATGTAAGAGCACATACCGAGGAAATTCGTCAAAAGAATGTTGCTTGTAAAAATTGAAGCAAAAAGCAAAGTGATGGGATCAACAGTCATTTTTTCTCCCCACCCTTCAAAACAGCTGACTTAAAAATCCACATCAGGATTGCAACCACAAAAAATGCACTTGGGGCCATTACCATTATGGTCACTGGCACAAAATTAGCCGGCATAACTTTTAGATCAAAAATAGTTCCAAAACCGAGCAATTCACGTACAAAAGCTACGATTATTAGTACAAATGTATACCCAAGCCCGGCAGTTAGACCATCCAAAAAAGAAATAAGAGGAGTGTTTGATTGAGCAAAAGCTTCTGTTCTGCCCATTATGATGCAGTTAGTTATTATCAAGCCAACATATGGTCCCAGAGCTTTGCTCACCTCTGGAAGGTATGCCCTCAAGATAATATCAACAATAATCACATAAAATGAAATGATAAGCGTTTCCATCATCATTCTGATTTTGCGCGGAATATAATCTTTTATCAATGAAACAGTGAGATTGGAAAAACCTGTTACCAATGTCACACCTATAGCCATTATCAGGGTATTTCTAAGGTTATTTGTTACAGCGAGCGTTGAACATATGCCAAGTATCTGAACAAGTATCTGGTTTTCAGTTAAAATATTTCTCTTTGTTATTTCAAAAACTCTGTTCACTGTTTCACCCCCAGGATAACCCTCAATTTCTCGAGATATTCGTTGATGATTTTCTCGACAGCCTTGGATGTTTGCGTTGCACCTGTTATGGCATCCACCTTACCGTTCTCGTGATTTTCATCTGCCTGCCCGATGGCTGTTACTGTTATTCTGCCATCGATCAATTTTTCAGATTTAAATTGTTCTTTGAACCAGTTTTCCTCTATTCTTCCACCAAGTCCGGGAGTTTCATTTTGAGATATAAAATCCACTCCTGCTATTCTCTCTACATTTTCATCTGTAGCTACAAAGCCTGAGATTGTACTCCACAGCCCATTACCTGTAAAAATAATTCCATAGAGTTTTTTTCCTTCAACTACCGTAGAGTAGATATTTACACCATCTATTTTTTGAATTAAAACATTCTTTTTGAATATGTTTAGAGCTTCTATATCGTTTTTATATTCGATTCCAAATCCATTCAAAATGGCTTTTATAGTGAACAAGCGTTGATTTTGACTAACTCGCTCACTCGTGGCAGAATTCAAAAAAGATAACACGAAGACAAAAACAAATGTAACAACGAAGGTGAATGTTATTGTATACAACTTACTCTCTTTTTTCATACCTTCACCTTCTTTTTTGCCATCAGTTCATCAAGCAAGGAAGCAGATGTGTTTCCAAGTAAGACAGCAAAACTTGTACCTTCAGAGAAAAGCGAAAAGGTCCTTATTAAAACACTACAGATACCTATGATTACCCCATATATCCATTGAGAAGATGTTTTTTTGGGAGCTGAAACGGGATCTGTTGCCATAAAAACAGTTACAAAGAGAAAACTTCCAGAAAGTAGCATGGGTAAAGCTGGTGGCCCGAGATGAAAAATATCAAACAGTAATGTCAGCAGGGTTGCCGAACCAAAAGTTGATACCATTATTCTCCAGCTTGCGGTTTTTGTGATAATAAGATATACTGCTGCCAGCACGATAAGTATTATGCTACTTTCGCCTATAGATCCCGATCTAAAACCAAAGAAGAGTTCCTCTATATTGAGTTTTTGTCCTGATCTAAGTAAATCTAACGGCGTTGCAGATGTAAAAACATCTGCTTTCGGTATTATCCACTTTGTAGTCATCTGAATAGGAAAAGATATATAAACAAACAACCTTCCAACAATTGCCGGGTTGAAGACATTTCTGCCGAACCCCCCGTAAACTTCTTTCGCAAAAAAAACGCCGAAGAACGCGGCAATAACAGCAATCCACCAAGGAGTGAGAGGAGGTAATGACAAACTTAACAGTGCGCAGGTAACCAGCACGGCTTCACTTACAGGTTTTTTCTTCCGGCTTTCCATTATATATTCTGTAAATATGCCACTAATAAAAACCAGAAGGCTCAACCAGATGGTTCTTAAACCATACAGATAAATCGAAAAAACATAGATAGGTATCAGGGAATACAAAACACGCCTCATCATCGGTTGTTTCTGAAACAGAGGCATTTATTATCCCTCCGGGTTTTATTATACTATTGTTTCTCAAAGGATACAAAATGAAATAAAAAAACGGGGATATAATCCCCGTTTTGAGCAAAAATTGCATTTACTCTCTGATGTATCTCGGATTTGAATCGTAATCTTCTATAAGACCGTTTAATGCTGTTTGTATGTATTCTACAACGATACTGTCCATTCTGAAACCTGTATCATATCCAGGCAGATCCTTGAGCATTGTATATCCATCTCCACCCTGAGCCATGTAATTGTTGGTAACCACTGTATAGATTTTTTCTGGAATAATTGGTTCATTATTTATCTTTGCTTCCACTACCTTTCCAGCAACACTCTTCCACGTTAAACCTGAGGTGTGCAGAAAGGCACCCTGACCTTCCTTTATTGTTGCAGCATAATTGAGTACTTCCATAATCTCTTTGCCGGTCATTTTGATCACATACAGAGTATTTCCAAATGGTAACACTGTTAGTACATCTCTTATGGTTATTTTTCCAGATTTTATTGATGCTCTTATGCCGCCGCCGTTAGTCAGAGCCACATCTGCTCTTGTCTTCCAAGCCATTGCATCGCAGATCAGATTCGAAAGATTTGTGTCTCGTGCCCTGACGTTGGTTCTTTCACCATCGAGAATGATCTTTGTTTCACCAATAACTGCATCTAATTTTTCACTTCCAAGCGATTTGAAATAACTCAGAACTGTTCTTACGTAAAAGTTTTCCGTATACGGTTTTTCGGCGTATTCATAGATATCTTTTCCTGAATCGTCTTTGCCTTTGTAGATTTTCAAATTAACTGGTATGGGTCTCCAGTTCCATGAAACGATTTTCCCGTCCTGAATTTCCAGATCAAGCCTTCCAACATATTTACCCCATTCCCAGGCCTGAACAACGATGGTATTATTTACTATCTGAGCTTCATCAAATTTTGTATGACTGTGACCATCAACGATTACATCTATTCCGCTCACCATTTGAGCCAATTCTCTGCTTGTTGTTTTGCCTTCTCCCTGTGGTTCCCAACCGAGATGGACTAATGCGATCACTACGTCGGCCTTTGATCTGAGCTCCGGTACAAGTTTCTTACTTGTTTCGATGGCATTCGAAAAAGTTGCACCATTTAAGTGAATGGGTTCTAATATAGCTGTTTCTTCTGTGGTAAGTCCGAAGATAGCAACTTTCAGATTTTCAAAATCTTTGATTATGTAAGGTTCCTGCTTGATTATTTCTTCTGGATCAGCAAAATTTGCACAAACAAATGGAAATGAAGCAAGCTTCATCTGCTTGGCAAGTGTTGTTTTCGGTTTGTCAAATTCATGATTTCCAAATGTTGCTGCATCGAGTTTCATCATATTCAGAGCAACAATATCAGGCGCTGCATCAAGCTGATCAGATTCAGGAACCCCTGTGTTCAGATCGCCGGCATGAAGGAAAAGGACATGTCCGCCCTGAGATTCAACTTCTTTTCGAACTTCCTCTACAATGGTAGCAATTGCTGCAAAACCACCTATATCAGGATTGCCGCTTTCGCTAAAGGTCCATGCGTGGCCGTGAGTATCGTTGATGTGCAAAATGGTTAGTCTTGTGGCAAAGCCAAAACAAACGATCACGAGAAGCAAAAGAGCCAGGAACTTTCTCACCTTAAAAACCCCCTTTCTGATAATAAAAAAGCTGACATCATTATCCTAAGGAACTCTGGCAAAAATATTGTACAAAATTTCAAAAAATTCTTAAAGACATGTATTCTGGTGAAAATGGCAACATTTCAAATCAAGGTAAAAAATTCTCATCAAATTTCTTGTGACCGTTTATGTATATGAATCTTAGAAAATCGACAAGCCTTTTATATTTAGCCTGATACATAATTGACTGAATCAAACCTGCTGGTAATTGAGATTGACAAATTGATTCGAGTAATTCCTGCGTTGTGTATGTTTTGAGCCTTTCTATTTTCAGAAATTTTGCAACATCTTCAAGTACTTTGAGACAGATCGTGTTCGGATTATCGGATACTGATAAAGTTTCGAGTCGTAATCTTGGCAATATGTATTGACTGTACTGAACTTCTGGCTTCTCTGATACAGGAATACCAACACCCAATAAAGAGGCAGCTATATCTCTTTTAACAGGGTCAAGATTTTTAAACAGAAATCCAATTATATCTGTATTATCTGCTATGTAATAATTTTCACCGTAGAGTTTTCCAAAATGCGCGAGAGTATCCAGATAACCTTCAAGGAGATATTTTCTGGAAATTTCTGGATCGAAAGTAAGTATAGTTGCAAAATGCTCCCGGGGTCTTATGTATTCTATTTTCCCTCTGTCCATGAATATTCTTATATATTCGAGTATATCGGCTACGCCAACAGTGCCAATGTCAACAACAATTATGTTTTCATATCCTTTATCTATTGCCATTTTAAGTGGTATATTGCTGTAAACACCACCGTCAATGAACAACTTGCCACCTATTTCTTCTCGTTTAAAGAGAGGGAAATTTGCACTTGATAAGATATAATCAGCCAGCATTCCATCAGGTATTTCTTCTATGTAAAGCATGTATGGCTTTAGTTCAGACACAGAGTAGGCAACTAAACCATAGTGAACCTTTGAATTCCTGATTTTTTCTTCTGGAAGCAATGCCTTCAATTTTTCGCGCAATGGCGAGATATCAATACCTTTCTCGCTTATCAACTTTCTTGTGGCATCGATAGCCTCGGGAATACTTAAATCGGCGAATTTGCCGCTGATCAACTTTTTAACGCTTTCTGGTATATTCATTATGTCTCCAAAAGTCAATTCGAGCCAGCTTTTTTCAGCAAATTCATAATCCCCTATGCTAATCATTGCTCCATTGATAGCTCCGACAGAAGTGCCATAGACTGCGTCAATCTCAATCCTGAGCTCATTAAGAGCTTTCCAAACTCCTATTTGGTAAGCACCCCTTCCTCCACCACCAGATAAAATCAATGCGACACTTGTGGCTGCAGCTATAAAAGTTGACATTAACATCACCAGATTTATTATACTAAAATTGATTCATCAGCGTGATACTGATATAATCAATCTTTGGAGGGATAAATGTGATGCGATTTATGCTTAAATCGAAGCTTCATATGGCATGCGTAACCGATAAGAATATAAATTATGAGGGAAGTATTGAGATAGATGAGGAGCTCATGAATATTGTTGACCTGAAAGAAAATGAACTTGTGCTGATAGCTGATTTAAACAATGGGCAGCGTTTCGAAACTTATGTCATAAAAGGAAAACCTGGAAGCGGGACCATATCATTGAATGGAGCAGCTGCTCGTCTGGTTGAGAAAGGTGATAGAATAATCGTAATGAGCTTTGGTATATTTAATGATGGTGAATACTCAGGTCCAAAAGTGGCTATATTAAATGAGAAAAATCAGGTCATTCATGTAAAGTAACACAGGATAATAAGAAACCCCCTGTCAGATTTGTTGTGTTATCATCAAGACGAAATTTAGCTAAAAAAGGTATTTATCCAGGTTGTTTGTAGAAGAATAATACTTGCCTTGGGCGCTTATATCATTAAAGGTGACCAGATTATCTATTTGCACAGATTTATAAATCTTGGAGCTGGCCAGTTTGCAATCGTGCAAACGGTTTATAAAAATCGAGCAGAAAAGATTGAGCACACAACTTTATATTAATTAGGATAGAATAAAAACTGTTAGTGATATAGATTGGTAAGAGATAGGGAGGTGGCAAATTTGGAAAAAGTCCCAATAAAAACTGTTATGGCTATTCTGGTCGATAACAGAAAAGAAACGGCCGAAAGAGTTCAGAAAATTCTAACGGCCTGGGGGTGTTTGATCAAAACCCGACTCGGATTGCATGATGGTGTTCTGGATAACTGTTCGGATGCTGGTTTGATAATTCTTGAATTAGTTGGAAGTTCCGAACAGCACAAAGAGTTGTGCGAGAAACTAAATAAGATGCCGGGAGTAAAAGCAGATTATATGGAATTATCTTTTGATAGTTAAATAAAAGCCCCCCAGGGGGCTTTTATTCCAGAGGTTGCCATTCTACATGGAAAATGCCTTCTTCATCAGTTCTTTCAAATGTATGGGCTCCAAAGAAGTCGCGTTGCGCTTGAATTAGATTAGCTGGCAAATGAGATTCTGTCAGACTGAATATATAATCCAGCGTTGAATTTAGCAAAAAGGTAGGTATACCAGATCTTCTTGACAGTTCTGTCACCCTGATAACAGATTTAATTTTGTCTTTGATAAAGTTCATTGCCTTTTCGCTGAAAAGAAGATTGATGTTTTGTGGATTTTCTTTAAGAATATCTTTGATGAAATCAAGCATCTTTGCTCTGATTATGCATCCACCTTTCCAGATTCTCAGTATCTCGAGTAAATTTATTTTATAATTGTGGGCTATAGAAGCTTCATGAATTAACCAGAGGCCCTGCGAAAAAGACGAGAACATCGAAAGTTCGAGGGATTTTTCTAAGTCGCTTATCAATGATCTATCACCAGCAATTCTGTTTTTTTCACCAAACAAATTTGAAAGAATCTCCCTCTCTTTTTTGAAATGGGAAAGAGCCCTTGCAACAACTGCCAGATTCAAGGATGGAGTTGGAATGCCGAGATCAAAGGCTGCCTGTGCGGTCCATTTTCCCGTTCCTTTCTGCTCTGCTTTGTCAAGAATCAGTTCAACAAGAGGTTTTTGGGTCTGTTCGTCAATATGCTGCATAATTTTGTAAGTTATTTCTACAAGAAAAGAAGACAATTTACCTTCATTCCACTGGTGAAAAATCAGACCTATCTCATTGCTCTTCATACCCAGAATCTTTCTCATTATGTCATAAATTTCTGCTATTGATTGCATTATGGCGTATTCAATTCCATTATGAACCATCTTTACAAAGTGGCCTGCTGAGCCATCACCTATATAACTGCAGCAAGGTCCATCTTCTGTCTTTGCCGAAATTTTCAAAAGCATTTCTTCAACCATTTGATAAGCTTTCAGACTTCCACCAGGCATTATTGATGGCCCATGTAAGGCACCATATTCTCCACCTGAAACTCCCATTCCGAGATACAGGATGCCTTTATGTGAAAGTTTTTCAAGCCTTCTGTCTGTATCATTATAATGTGAGTTACCTGCATCAATCAGCAAATCACCTTCCTGCAGGTAAGGTAGAAGCTCCTGAATTATCTCATCGACAGGGTTTCCTGCTTTTACCATCAAGATGATCTTTCTCGGTCTTGAAAGCGATTTGACAAAATTTTGGACATCGTAGTATGGTGTTATCTTTTCACCTTTTACTCTTTCTTCGATAAATTTTTTCGTTTTTTCGGCTGTTCTGTTGTAAACAGAAACCGAGTATCCATTTCTAACAATATTCAGAGCAAGATTTTGACCCATTACTGCAAGTCCAATAAGGCCTATATCATTCATTCTATCGCCTCCAATCTATCTTCATTCCCAGTTATTTTACTCTCTGGTTGTTTATAAATGAGTCCCTCTTTTATCAGTAGATTTAAAATTTCTATGACTTCTTCTGGGTCCACAGATAAGTAAGTTGATGTAAAAGAAACAGATGCATCGAAATCACCGGTGAATCGCACAGCCATATTTAATACCTCGGCAAGATCCACGATATATTCTTTATCTGGGACTCCTTCTGCTTTGCCAAGCCATTCGTATCCAAGAGGGCCATTGTTCGAAGTTTTTAATCTGATTTTCGATGGAGCTGGTTTAGCTTTTAAACCGTGAGCTTTTTTCACAGCAGATATTATTGCATCTGAGCCAGGAGTTTTTTTGATTTTCGTCAGAAATCCTTTGACCCTCCCTTTCGTTATTTCTATAATATCTTTTGGAATGTCATGGGCAAGCGATATAGTTCTGAAAACAGCTTCTGCAATCCATTTGAACATTGCTGGGTCACATTTATCAGGAGTGTCTTCATTTGTGTGATAATATCTGTCTGGCCATTGACCTATGAATGGCGCTGGAATCCCATAACTCTGAAACACAACATGGTCAGACCCCGATTTAAAAGGTGATCTAAAAAACTTTTTTCTTAAAAGACCGATTTTATTCGGTTCACAAGATAGAAGCGATTGATATAGAAGTTCGTCAAAATATGTATTTAACAGTGGGATTGTTTCGTGAAATATCAGCGCCGAACCTGTTTTATCCTGTGCCTCACCTATCATATCGAGGTTGATAACGAAATCATATTTATTCTCAGCAACATACGGTAAAGTTCCATAGAATTCTGGCAATAGTAAAATATCAACGCCTGCGTTTACCCTGTTTTGAGCCAGCAAATTACACAGATGCAATGCAAGAGCAGCACCTGAAGCATTGTCATTTGCCCCTGGACTCGGGTGACATAGATGTGCTACAACAGCTATCTTAGGGAATCTTTCGGGAGAAAAACTAATTCTCATAACATGAACAAAACCTTTTTCAAGGTGGCTATCAATCATCAATCTCACCTTGAAATTCTTGTTTGCAAGTTCTCTGAGTAATTTATATTGATTGTATGTTAGAGAAAAACCGAAGGCACCATATTGTGATGTTTCAAAAGTGTGGGGCAAAGACAGATAATTTATAGTATCTGGCATTTTTTCCGGAGCCCTTCCAATTGATTCATCCTGAGCTCTCATGAAATAAACAAGAAGGCACTTTGCCCCGAGTTCTTTCACGTATTTTTTGAATGCCATATTTGGATTTTGATCTGTGACTACCGCCCTGGAGGAAAAATCTCCTTTGTAATTTTCATCAACAATTTCCAGTACTTGCCAACCATTAGTTGGATTGCTTCCAAATAGTACAGAAGTTTTACACGCTTTGAAAGAATTTATAAATGTCCTTGGCGTGTCTATCCAAAGTTCGCCATTCTGTATTTCCCACACCATTGTTGTCTCAAAATTACCATATTTCACGTCCCCAGAAGCATACTCTATAACCTGGATAGATTTTTCAGGTATTCCCCAATTTAGAAGCATTTCTTTTATTTTTGCTAAAAGTGATCTGTATTCCCGGCTTCCTCGAACTCTATGATAGGAAGATATGAACCTCATAATTTCAAATGTCTCTTGTTCATTAAGCATAATAATCTCCTCCAGAATAGATTGTATGACTTGTGGACGATATTTTTTGAAAAAAGGTATTTATTAGAGTTTTCTTAAAAAGTAGAACATAAAACATTCATTTCAGGACAATTATATTGGAAGCAAAAATTTTATGGAGGTGATCTGTGTGAAAAAAGTATTTTTAGTGACATTGACAGTAGTTTTAGTGGCGACCCTTAGTTTTGCAGGAGCATTTGGAGCAGGTTTTGGTTTGAGAAATTCAACACATAAGCAAGTCATTTACACAGAGCTTATTAAAGCTCTTGATTTAACAGAAGACCAGGCGCAGCAGTTGTTGAATGCTATTTCTGAAACGAAAGCTCAGCTGGAAGCGCTTGAGAGTGAGTATGAAGCTTTGCTTGAAAAATCGAAAGCCCTGTCACTCAACGAATTTTCAGCAGAAAGAAAAAGCCTTGATGAAAAAAGAATCGATATTTTGCAGGAATTTCAGACAAAGGTTGAGAACCTGATTACTGTAGGGCAGCTTGAGAATTTGAAAGATTACATCAATAACAATGCCAATCAATACAGACAACAGATTCAGGGAAGATATCAACAGATATCTCCAGCTAAAGGGCGAATGCCAGCCGAAGACATGCCAAGAATGGGACGCGGCGATTTATATGGAAGATTCGGTAATGTTAGATTTGGATTTTCTGGTTCGTTCGTTGGATTGGGAATATTGCTTGACGATGATTTCGAGGCAGCGTTAAAAACATATTTAGGATGACTCACCTCCCACCCCCTCGAATGGCGCCGGTGAAAACCGGCGCTTTTTCATCTAAAACGAGAAAAATCAGAGAATGATCATCAAAAGCAAAGGTAAAGTTATCAACGATAATGCAGTTGAAAGCACAACTCCCTGAGAAGCAAGCTTATAATCCCTGTTAAACATTCGTGCAAAGATAGCTGTGTTTACGCCAGATGGCATACCGCTCATCACTATAGGTATTGCTTTAATAGTTGAAGACAATTCGACCGAAAATAATATTATGACCATTAAAAGAGGTCCAGCAATCAATTTCATTAAAGACGCCATATATAACTCTTTGTTTTTTACTGTTGAAGAAAACTTCGCATCTGCAAGAAAAGCACCTATCACGAACATTGCAAGCGGGACAGTCGTATTGCCTATCATTTCCAGAGTGGTTTTTACTGTGGATGGTAAATCTATGTTCAGAAAAAATATTACTACGCCAAGCAAAGTGGCCAGAAGTCCGGGATTGAGTAGTAATTTTGTTATGCTTACTCTGTCCTTTGACATTAATTTAACTCCGAGAGTCCATGTAAGTATGTTGAACCATATGTTAAAAAAAGCTGCGTAAAAGACGCCTATTTCTCCGAATGCAATACTCATTATCGGATATCCAAGATATCCTACATTACCAAAAATTATCATGTAGAGATAGACACCTTTGCTGTCATCGTTTATTTTTCTCACTTTGACAAAAATAAAAGCAATAATTGAGAGTATGGCATACATAAGCCCGCCTAGCAGGAAAATGATCAATCCGTTTAAAGCAAGCTCTCTGGTAAAATCTCTGTCCATAGATGCAAGAACCATTGCAGGCAATGTCACATAAATTATTAGATTTGTTGCACCCTGGGTGAATCCATCATTTATCAATTTTATTTTTCTAATAAAAAATCCCAGACCAATTAAAAGAAATATGATGAAAATTTGATTGGCAACCGTTTGAGCCAATACACCACCTCCAATCTCTGAAAGTATCATACCTTATAAAGATGGTGATTGTGAACCTTAACACAATTCGAGTAGAATATTAAAAAAGGAGTGAAACCATTTGAAGGTTTATTTCAGACAATGTGAGAGCTATGATCGTGTTGAGAAAGTTCTTCTCCCACTACTCGCAAAATATTCTCACATCTTTGAAAAAGGAGACAGGGTTTTGGTGAAACCAAATTTACTTTCTGCAAGAGAACCCAACGAAGGTGTGACGACTCATCCAGAAGTTTTGAAAACTATTTTAAAGTTTTTAATATCACTTGAGACCAGGCCCTTTGTTGGTGATAGCCCAGCTTCAGGTTCTTTTAAAAAAGTAATCGCTCATACTGGAATCAGTCAGATATGTGAAAAACTCTCTGTTCCTATAGTTGAATTGGACGATCCTGTCGAAGTAGATGGGGAAATTTATAAGAAGATAAAAATCAGCTCTAAGGTCTTCCAGGCAGACAAAGTAGTTAATGTTGCAAAACTGAAAACCCACTCTCAGATGATATTTACTATGGGCGTGAAAAACACTTTTGGATGTGTTCCGGGATTTGAGAAATCTGGCTGGCATATTAGATGTGCACATAATGAAAATTTTGCCTCATTGTTAGTGGACATACATTTATTGGTAAAGCCAGTTTTGACTATTCTGGATGGTATTATTGGTATGGAAGGCAATGGTCCTGCTAATGGAAAGCTGAAGCAGTTTAATATGCTTGTCGTTGGTGAAAATGCTTTTGCTGTTGATCATGCCGTCTGCAAAAGAATTGGTGTTAATCCTGAGATAGTTTTCGTGTTGAAAGAGGCTATTAAAAGAAACCTTATTCCTGATTATGAAATAGATGGTAATTGGTCTGACACAATAAAACTTCCTGTTACTGCTGAAACATTACCTGTGCCTGGAATGCTTAAAAATCTGGCAAGAAAAATTATTCGTGTACCAAAAATATCCAAAAAGCGGTGTGTTCAATGTAGAATATGTGAAGAAAGATGTCCAGCGAAAGCCATTGATATATCGAATTATTTTATAAGTTACAATAAGTGTATCAGGTGTTATGTATGTCATGAGGTGTGTCCACGTGGGGCAATAGACCTGATTAGAAAGTTTTTGTGAGGTGATAGTAGTGATTTCCGGACATAAAAAAATAGATTGGGCAAAGAGATTTATGCCTTTACTAAATTTGATTGAGAGTGAATATTCCCAGCAGAAACCTTTGAAGGATTTTACGGTGGGTATGTCCATACATTTAGAAGCGAAAACAGCATGTCTTGCGATAACTCTTAGAAATCTTGGCGCAAAGGTTGTCATTACTGGCAGTAATCCACTAAGCACACAGGATGATGTGGCAGAGGCCCTCAAAGAGCATGAGATCATGGTTTTCGCAAAACATACAAAAGATGAGGATGTTTATTTCAGGGGAATTGTCTCTGTTCTTGAACAAAATCCAGATTTGATACTGGACGACGGAGCAGATTTAACAATCACAGCTCATACGAAAATCCCATCCGCACTTAAAAATTTAAAGGGTATAACAGAAGAAACGACAACGGGAGTGAGAAGAATCAAAGCTTTGAAATCGCAAGGAAAATTGAAAATTCCAGTTATAGCGGTCAATGAAGCTCTTATGAAACATCTATTTGACAATCGTTATGGCACAGGTCAATCCACGTGGGACAGCGTAATGAGAAATACAAATCTTCTGGTTTCAGGAAAAACAGTTGTTGTTGCTGGCTACGGATGGTGTGGAAGGGGCATAGCATTCAGGGCACGAGGACTGGGGGCTCGTGTTATCGTGACAGAAATAGATCCAATAAAAGCTATTGAAGCCATTATGGATGGTTTTGAGGTTATGAGGATGAAAGAAGCCGCTGAGCATGGAGATTTTTTCATCTGCGCTACGGGAAACACATCTGTTATATCTGTAGAAGAATTTCTCAGAATGAAAAATGGAGCTGTTCTGTCAAATGCAGGACACTTCAATGTTGAAGTAGATGTCAAAGCACTTGAGCGACTAGCAACACAAAAATTTGAAGCAAGAGAGAATGTTACTGGTTATATTTTACCCAATGGTAAGACTATTTTTTTGCTGGCTGAGGGAAGACTGGTTAATCTTGCTGCTGCAGATGGCCACCCAGTAGAAATAATGGATCTTTCATTTGCTGTGCAGACACTTTCCTTGATATATCTTTCGCAAACTTCTTTGCAACCAGAGGTTTATCCGGTACCTGCAGAAATAGATTACAGAGTCGCAGAAATGAAACTGAAAACACTCGGTGTAAAAATCGATGAGCTGTCAATCGAGCAGCGGAGATATCTGGAAAGCTTCTGAGGGGGATAAAAAATGATCGAAAAGATATCTATAAGACCTGGAAAATCTGGTTATTGCATTCCAAAAATATGGCTTTTAAAAGATTACGGCGGAGAAGTGAAAATAGAATCTGGTAAGGCATTTGTAGAACCATCTCAGTATTTTCATTCTGTTATTCAATGGATCTTGGAGAAAAAGGAAAGCGGTGTTGATTATACGAAATCTGTGAGTTTGCAGAAAGGTATAACAGATCGAAGCTGGATAAAAAGTGCGATTGTATATTCCTGCCTTCCACGATGCACTGCTGCTTATAACCACAAAGGATTTGGAAGATTTGAAGTTGATGATATATTTGGTTATCGTGAATCGGGAACTTTTTTGAAAATGATAGCCCTGCTTCCACATTTTTACAGACTTGGTGTGAATACTCTGTATTTGCTGCCAATCACCGAAAGTAGTAATCTGTTCAGAAAAGGTGAGATTGGTTCACCTTATTCTGTAAAAGATTTTCTCAAAATTGATCCTCTGTACCATGATCCGCTTCTCGATGGCTGGAATGTTGAAGACGAGTTTTTGGCTTTTGTGGAAGCATGTCACATACTGGGTATAAGAGTTTTAATGGATTTTATACCAAGAACTGCTGCAAGAGATTGCAATTTGATACTGAACCATCCGGAGTGGTTTTACTGGATAAAAGTTGATGAACTTGTTAACTATCTTCCTCCTGTTATTCCAGAACTTGGTTTCTGCCAGCCAACAAAGGAAATTATGCAAAAATTGTATGATCGTCCTGAAATAAGAAATCATCTGAAAAAATTCTGCTTTGATCCCAAAACAACAGATCCTGAGAAATGGGATAAGCTCAGACGGGAAATTACTGATCAAAGCCTTATTCCAGCTATAATAAGGCATTTTGGTATGATGACAGCACCAGGTTTCTCGGACTGGATAAATGATCCGCAACCAACGTGGGATGACGTAACTTTCCTGAGGTTGTACATGGATCATCCATTCACCGCATCGGGAAAAGTTGGGTCAGATCACCCCCCCTATGTGCTTTTTGATGTAATAAAGTCAAGCAATTTCCCGGGAAAAGTTCCAAATTTAGAACTCTGGAATTATATTGCATCTATTATCCCTCATTTTCAAAAAAAGTACGGAATAGATGGTATCAGGCTGGATATGGGGCATGCCTTACCGGATCAATTACAGCAATTGATAATAAAGAATGCAAGAGATCACGATCCATCCTTTGTTTTCATCGCAGAAGAACTTGAAATGCACCGGTCTAAGGAAGCCAGAGAATCCGGATATGATGCAATAATTGGGAATAGCTGGTGGATGCTCCCAAGAATTCCAGATAAAGCCTATGAGTTCATCCAGTCTGAATCCCTGCGCGTAGAATTACCTTATATTGCCGCTGCAGAAACACCGGATACGCCAAGAATATTTTCCAGAGATAATGGTAAATACAGGTTTTTGATACCATTTTTGTGTTGTTTTGCTCCAAATGGGATATTTATGATCAACTCTGGTCAGGAAATTGAGGAAACCCAGCCCATGAATCTCGGACTGGACAACAATGCATGTGGTAGGTTCACTCTCGCTTGCGGAGATGAATTTCAGGGCAAGCTTGCCTTTTTTGACCATTATGTGCTTCACTGGAAAGATTCGGAGATCGTTGGATTTTTATCAGAACTAAGCAAATTGAGAAATATGTTTTCTGATTTGATTTTGCATGGTGTTTACAGGCCTGTTTACCTGAGTTGGCAGGATGGTAAAACTGCCAATATTTCTTACTGGAATGAGCATAATGGCGTTATTGTCATTGCAAATCTTGACGCTAATGAAAGAACAATGGAGATAGATTTAGAGAAAACATGCAACGTAAGCTCGGCAACAAAAATACGATCCTGGAGATATGGTGAATGGTTTGAAGAGAATGCCGATAAAATTATTCGGTGCTCTCTAAAAGGATATGATTTTGCGCTTTATGAAGTTAGTTATAACTTGGTGGTGAAAACGTGAAAAAACTTTATTTAATCTCGCTTAGAATTTTTGATTCGAGAGATGCGGGGTTTCCTTTGAATTACAAAGAAGTTACTATGCTTAAACGAGAGATATTCTTTGAATTTCTTAGACACAATGCAGATGAACATATTGCCGTTGATTTATTCGGTGATCTTTCAACTCCGGCAGAGATATTCCATTTGCTTTCGCTTGTGCCAAAAGAAATTCCTTTGAAGATATCTCAAAGTGACAGCATTTTGAAAGGACTTAAATTTAATGAAAATATTTATCTTCTCGATGAACCGTTTGTTATGGATGCTATCTCTAATCCTGTCATATCAAGCAAACCATCTTTTCTTATGAAGGAAGATGGGCAAGAGTTGATAATCGAAAGCGGCTTGAATGGCTGCGTTCCGGTAGAATTGGAAAGACCGGAAGATCCAGGCGAAGGTAAGATAGGTTTTTTTACCAGGTTTATTTTTAAGTCTGAGGCAGATCAGGCAAAAATGTTTGGCAATAGAATTATATTTGAATGCAGAGATCCAGGAAATTCTCTTGAAAAAAGGCTTCTGGAGAATCTTTCCAGCGATGCAGCAGTTTCGTTAATTAGATTAATGGATATGGATATTGAGGGGTGAGAAATCTGAAAATAAAAGAGCTAAATGTAGAAGGATTTGGTAAATTCCATGACTTTAAGATCGAATTTCACGATGGGATAAATCTTGTGGTTGGACCGAACGAATCCGGCAAAACGACATTGTATAAATTTATTGTCTCTGCGCTGAGTGAACTGCCTCAAGAAGATTTTCATCGATACAAACCATGGAATTTTGATAAGTTCGGTGGCTCAATATCTCTGATTGATCCTGATAGAGAATTGAAGTTACAGGATAATCCCGTAGTTGATAGAAAATATCTCGAATCACTGTGCTTGCTTTCAGATGAAGATGACAATGTCGAATTTCTGAAAGTTGACGAGGTTGTGGTGGCAAAATTGAGAAACAAAATGAGCAAGCTGGAAGAAGCTGAAAAGATAAATTCTCTGTTGAAGAAAATCCCGTTATTTGAAGAAAGATTGCTTGCGGCATTAAAAAATATAGATGAGCAGATAAAATCCATAGAATCAGCTGTTCATGAACTAAGAAAGAAAAGAGAATCTCTTTTCACAGCTTACGCAAATAGATTGTACTTAGAAGAAAGGCTTGAGAATTTAAAAGAAACAGAAAGAGATATCAGAAATCAAATTAAAGAAATCCAGGACCAGATCAATAAAGAAATTGAGAAAATCAAAAAAGAAGCAGAGGAAAATTTGAGATCTCTCAGGATAAAGCTCGAAAGGGAGAAAAACTTGCCAGTTATCTCACTGGAGGAATATAATCACGTGATAAAGCTAAATGAGCGGTTGGAATCTTATGAACAGAAGTTGCAGGAGCTTCAATCTCTCTTAGAAAAACTTTCCAGTCAGCGCACAGAGATACAAGAACAGCTGGATCGAATAAAAAAAGATCTTGTCTGGGAAGATGATCTTGAAAAAATAAAGTTGAGAATAAAAAATATCGAATTGAGATACAATCTGCTGGAGAGTAAGGCAGATCAGTTGAAAGATTACAGTAATGAATATCAATCTATGTGGGAAAATTTTGAAAATGAGGGTGATAAGGTTCTTCGACTTGTTGAATCAGAATTTCCAACTTCTGTGGAACTTGAGATCAAGCAAATCAACAATAAATTAAAATTTATTGAAGAAGAGGTGCTAAAGCGTAAGAGCAGAACAAAATTACTTCGAACGCTCAGTATTCTTATGGCTTTTTCTGCTGTATCTTTACTTGTATTTGGATTCCTGATGAGCTCTCTTTGGTTTTATCCGTCAGCAACTCTCGCCACTGGTTCGGTAATAGCATTTTTTCTTCTTTTTAGATCAATAAGAAAATTAGAAGATGACGATGAACAGAAATTAAAATTGCAACTTGAATTGCGTTCTATAGAAAAGCGTAGAAATTCAGCTGTTCAAAGAATTCTCAAAGCTTTCAATGTGGAAAGCATAGAAGCGCTAAAAGAAGCCTATCAGAAATATCAAAGTTGGAGATCTGAAAAAGATCAAATGGAAAAGTTGCGCCAGAAGATCTCTGAAGATCAAAAAGAAGTGGTATCTGAGCTTGAAATATTCGGTGCGAAAGATATAAACGATGTTCCTAGTATCCTGATAAGGCTCAATGAATTGGTCAAAGTCTGGGAAAAAAATCAGGTTGTACTGGCAAATTTGCAACAATCGATAGAAAAGGTAAGATCTGATATTGAATCAGTAGTAAACCAGATTTCAGACATCAGGCTTGAGCTTGAATCAAGCATCGATAGAATAGGCCTTCAGGACCTTGGCGAATTAGAAGATGCGTTTAAAAGAAATTACACGATTGACGAGCTGGAGAAAAAGATGAATTATCTTACGAGAATGATTGGATACCTTAAGGATGGAAACATTGCATCATTGCTTGCAGATGAACCTTCTCTGGCTGATCTTGTTAATAGAAAAGAAGAGCTTGAAGATAATTTAGAAAGATTATCACATGAAATGGAGTATATTATAAAAGAATTGAGCAAGGTGAACTTACAGGTTTCAAATTTGTTCCATCCAGAACAGATAGTTGGTTTATTGCATGATCTTTCTGTTAAAAATGTCGAAAAGAAGGCTTATTCAAGGCAGAGAATCCAGCTCGCTAAAATCAGACATGTTCTGGAAAGAGAGCTTGATATCCTTACTGGCTCTTATGCAGACAAATTTTCAAAGTTGTTGTGTGACCTCTTTTCACGTTTTTCGGAGCTCGCGCAAGATCTTTATGTGGAAAAAGATCTCTCGATAAAGTTATTTGTGAAAAGTTCTTTCATGGAGGTAACCCGTTCTCTGAGTAAAGCATCACAGGATCAGTTAGCCTTTTGTTACAAACTCGCACTTTACGAAACATTGCAGCCCGCAGAGAATTTGCCACTCATTATAGACAATTTTCCTATTAGATTCGACAAAATTAGACTTCGCACAGCCATAGATATATTGAAAGAGAAATCTCAAAACAGACAAATTATACTTTTCACAAGTGATGTGAGAATTCCTGAATTTTTTGGCATAGAACCAGTTCTGGAGTTGTCAAGTTAGAGTACCATAAACCGATCCTTTCCCGATTTCTTAGCAACTTCAAGGGCTTTCAGTGCGTGGTTGATTACCTCGAGGTAATTATTTCCGTGTTCAGGGAAAATTCCTATTCCTGCACTTACCGTGACTTTAATAGCATCCTCTATGTGTCTTATTTCGTCGAGTATTCTATCAATTATTTCGAGTGACTTAGATTTCGAAACATTTCGGAGTAAAATAGCGAATTCTCCACCTCCATAACGAGCGACAAAATCTGATTTTCTCACTCTCATTCTCAATACGTCAGCGATTTTTTCAATAATTCTATCTCCTGTTTCATGGCCATGTTGAATATTTATTTTTGTTAGATCATCTATATCCAGAATTGCAACGGCGAAGTTTTCACCATTTTTCGCTTCGGTTTCGAGTAAACCAAGGAACGCCGAATGGCTCAACAAAAGTGTATGAGGATCGTAAGACCGCCTGACCACAATATTTTGATAAACTTCTGATCTCTCAAGTAGTCTATAAGCTTGATTTGCGATCAATTCCATTACTTGAATATCTTCTACTGAAGGTCTTCTCCCATGTTCGGGAGCGTCGACAGATATGTAGCCAACAATCTCACCGTGAGGATTGTATATGGGAATTATCAACATATCCTGTGGTCTCCATGCGTCTGGTTTTTCAAATTCGTTTGAATCAATGAGTACTGCCACATACTCTGCCGGTAAATCAAGCGCTCCTTCAGGAATGAAGTAAGAGTTACTCACCTTGAATCTTTGCTGCATGAATTTTGAGATATATTCAACTGTTGGTGGATTGGATTTAAGTCTGTCGAATTCTTTTTGATTCAAACCATAATGGGCTATCCTCATTATGAAGCCGGTTTCTCTGTTCAATATGTTTATCAATACATATCTGTAACCAGTAATATGACTTATTGCGCTGGCAAGCTCAAATAAGCTCTGTTCAATTGTGCTTTTTTGGTTAACCGACATAGTTAGATTGATAATCGTAGCGAGTTTTGATCTAAAATTACTGAGCTTTTGATGCTCAATTTTCTGTTGATCCATTGTTGAATGGATTTGCAAGAATCTCAAATAAATGAGAAACAGAGCCGGATAGATGGCTATTGCCGGAACAGTTGTTTGCAAATTCCCAGCAATCTCCAAAACTGAGCTTACTATGATAAGCGTTATTGAGTAAAGCATTCTTTCTGTAATTATTGATAATTTTTTGTCCAGGAATATCTGACAGATTAGAACCAGAGCTGTTAAAATACTCATCCTCAAATATTCGTTTTGCAACCTATATGTTATCAAAACCGAGATAGAAAAAATTGGAAAGTATATCAAAGCGGTCTGAATCTTATTTATCAGAGAAGATCTACGGACTGAAAGCAATATTCCGAGAGGTACTATGAGTGGTGAAAAGGTTGTTTCGGTGTACACTGCGTGGGCCAAAACAATGGAAAGAGAAATCATAAGATCAAGATGATTTTCAGCAACAGTAAAGGCAATAGCCGCATAAACAACAAAAATTATATCTGTCAGATTTGGAAAATTAAAACGAAAGAAAAATAAAATCACAGCATTTAACAGGATCAACAGCGTCCATTGAGTTGATTTTTTCAGATTGTTCACCCTTTCATTTTTTCAGTAGAGAAATCTACAGGTAAACTCACCCATTTTCCATCAACAAAAGATTTATAGAGAGCCAGCACTATCTCGACAGCCTTTTTGCCTTCCTCTCCGGATATGTAAGGTTCGCGATTATAGAGCAGAGCTTCACAAAAATCTCTATAGAGAGAAACATGGCCGCTTCCATAAACTGTATCTGGATCCGGTAGATTCATGTAGGGATGGTTTTCTTCATTCACGAATCTCCAGCTCAAGATTCGATTTACAGCCACGCCGCCTATTTTCACAGTACCTCTTTCTCCAAAAATACTGAGGATTTCTTCCAGGTTTCTGTCATATATGTTTGAAGTCCCTTCTACAATCCCTACCGCTCCGGATTCAAATTCCACTATGCCTATTCCGAGGTCTTCAGCCTCTATATATGGGTGATTCAAATTTTTTATAATCCCCACAACTCTTTTCGGCTTTCCTCCAAGCATCCATTGCAGCAGATCTATTCCATGAATACTTTGATTCATCAAAGCGCCACCATCTTGTTCCCATGTTCCTCTCCATGACGCTTGTTTATAATATTCTTCTTTTCTGTTCCAGCGAACATTTATGGTTCCATAAAAGATTTTTCCAAATGACCCTGATTCTATTTTTCTTCTTAATTCCTGAACTGGTGGATTAAATCTATTTTGAAAACACACACCAATCTTCAATCCTTTTTTCTTTGAAAGGTCTACCATATGTTGCATATGATCTGTACTCAAAGCCATAGGTTTTTCAACAAGGACATGTTTTCCCATTTCAAGAGCATCGACAGATATTTGATAATGTGTTCCACTTGGCGTTGCTATCGCTACAAAATTTATATCGTCCCTTTGGAGCAATTCTTCATATCTTATATAAATTTCTGGCTTGTACCCGAGTTTGTCTTTGATTTCAAGTGAAGCTTTCTGTGCCCTCTCAGGAACAACATCACAGACTGCCGAAATCTGAACAATATCTGAGTTTTGAACAACAGCTTCAAGGTGTTTTGAAGCGATTCTTCCGCATCCAATCAATCCCATTCTCAATTTCAAGGTTTATCACCCCTGACTATTTTGTGTATTCTCTGCGATGCCTTTCCATCTCCAAATGGATTGGCTATATCATTCAGAGTTATTCCATTTGCCTTCGCAAGGGCCGCATAGACTTTTTCATAACAGGTTCCTGCCAGTATTCCCATATTTGATTCTATCAGCTCCGGTCTTTCGGTGGTTTCCCTCGTAACCACCACAAATTTTCCGAAAGAAGGCGCTTCTTCCTGAATCCCGCCAGAATCTGTCACAACGAATTTTGCGCCATCTAAAAGCGATAGAAAATGAAAATAATCTACCGGCTCAATTAATCGAAAATTTTCACAACTTCCCACTTCCTGATTAACTATTTCTCTGACTTTCGGGTTTTTGTGAACAGGGAAAATCACCTCTATTTTATTCTCCTTAGCAAAAGACGCCACAGCTCTGAGTATCGATCTCATTCTTTCACCAATATTCTCTCTTCTGTGCAAAGTTAGAAGTATGTATTTATCGAAATTCACTATATCTTTTCTGAGTGAAGTCAGATCAAGTTTTCTTTTGATTAATTGCAAAGCATCGACAACTGTGTTTCCAACAACA